>JANXSA010000559.1 GCA_025352915.1 Rhodospirillales bacterium
TCACCGGCGAGCCCGGCGCCTGGCGGATCGAGACCGGGCGCGGCGAATTGCGCGCGGCCGAGGTGGTGATTGCCACCAACGGCTATACTGGCGACCTCACGCCCAAGCTCAAGCGCCGGCTGATCCCGGCGGCGAGCCACATCATCGCCACTGAGGAACTCGACCCCGCGTTGGCCGCCAGCCTGATTCCGAAGGGACGGACGCTGGCCGATACGCGGCGCATCCTGAGCTACTACCGGATGTCGCCGGATGGACGGCGGGTGATCTATGGCGGGCGGGCGCGTTTCACCAATGCGGGGCCGGAGGTGTGCGCGCCAATCCTGCACCGGTTCATGACCGAGCGGTTTCCGCAGTTGAAAGGGACGCGCATCACCCATGCCTGGAGCGGCAATGTCGCCTTCACGCTGGATGCGCTGCCGCATGCCGGGCGGATGGACGGGATGCACTACCTGATGGGGTGCAACGGCTCCGGCGTGGCGATGATGACGTATCTCGGGACGCAGACGGCGCGGCGGATCGCGGGGGTGGCCAACCGGCCGAGCGCGTTCGAGGAGGGGGAGTTTCCGGAGAATGCGCTTTACAACGGCAATCCTTGGTTTTTGCCGATTATTGGGAGTTGGTACCAGATCAGGGATCGGGTTGAGCGGATGATGGCTTAAAAAGGAAGCAGTTCTTTTTTGAAAAAAAGAACCAAAAAACTTCATCCACTTTTGGCCCGGCCTTCGCCCGCCAGACCGGCCAATGGATAAAGTTTTGTTGCTTCTTTTTGTTCACAAAAAGAAGACTTCCTTACTTCCTTTGTCCCAACAGAAACACCCCACCCGCCGCCACCGCGATCAGCGCCACCGCGACACCCTGGGTCACCGCGAGCGACGTCAGGCTCAGGGTTGTGCTCGTCACGATGATCCCCAGCGCGTTCATCGTCCGGGCCAGCGCGAAGATTTCGGCCTTGCGGTGTGGCGGGGAGAGCTCGTCGATGCGCAGCGAGTAGGTGGTGCTGAGCGGCGACATGCAGATACCGACCATCAGCGCGCCGGCGATGGTGAGCGCCACCGGCAGGTGGAGCGCCATTAGCGCCGCCCCGGTGGTCATCAGGGCGAGGTATCCGATCACCATGGCGTGCGAAGGCATTCGATTGCGCACACTCACCCAGACCCCGCCGGCGACCGAAGCGGCGCATAGGGCGACGGTAAAAATGAAGCCCATCGCCGGGGGGTAGTCGTAGCGCATCGCCAGGGCGACGGCGCCGATTTCGATCGAGGAGACCACTGCGCTGTTGGCCAGGGTGCAGGCAAGCCAGAGCAGGATGGGCGGGGTTATCAGGCTGCCGCGGCCGTCGGCGGGGGCTTTCACCTCGGCGTGCGGGATGGCGGGCAGGAGCAGGGCGGGCAGGGCGCCGAGCAGGCTGAGCACCACCAGGGCCATCACCGCGTCGATGGTGCCGAGCAGGGAGGCGGCGACCGGGGCGGCGACGAAGGTGATCTCGCCGATGGTTGCCGCCAGGCCGAGCGCGCGGGGCAGGCGCGCGGTCTCGACCAGGTAGTTCAGCACCGAGCGCAGGTATCCGAAGGCGGCACCGTTGACCAGGCCGGCAAGGGCGGCGGCGGCGATGAGGACGGGGAAGGGGGCTTGGGCTGCCGCCAGGGCGGCCAGGGCGGCCAGGGCCAGGGTCCGGACGGCGACCAGGGTGCGCAGGTAGCCGACCGCGTTCCAGCGGCGCCCGAGCCGGGCGATCGGCACCGCGCCGATCACCTGGGCCACCGTGATCGCCAGCACGATCGCCGCCCCGCTGCCGGGGTCGCCGGTTAGCGGGAGGGCGATCAGGGCGAAGACGATCGGGCCTGCGGCCTGTGGCACGGCGAAGGCGCCGTACGACAGCAACCAGCGGAGCAGGGGGCCGGATGCTGTCATGCCAGGGGGGATATGCCCAGGATGTTAGGCGCCGACCACCGAGGCGCGCAGGAATTGCGGCGGCAGCGGCAGCGGGGCGCCGAGTTTCTTGGCGGCGTGCAGCGGCCAGGCGGGGTCGGCCAGCACGGCGCGGCCGAGCAGCACGATGTCGGCCCGGTCGTTGGCGACAATTTCGGCGGCCTGTTCGGCGGAGGTGATCATGCCGACGGCGCCGGTGGCGATGCCGGCCTGGGTGCGGATCGCCTCGGCGAAGGGCACGTGGTAGCCGTGATGGATCGAGGGGATGTGCTGCTTGGAGGAGACGCCGCCGGAGGAGCAGTCGATCAGGTCGACCTGGCCGGTGGCCTTCAGCATCCGGGCGACTTCGATCGTGTCGGTCAGGGTGTTGCCGCCCTCGGCCCAGTCGGTGCAGGACAGGCGGACCCAGAGCGGCAATTCGTCCGGCCACTCGGCCCGGGTCGCCTCGACGATTTCCATCAGCAGGCGGGCGCGGCCCTTGAGGTCGCCGCCGTACTGGTCGTTGCGGGTGTTGGACAGCGGCGAGAGGAACGAGTGGATCAGGTAGCCATGGGCGCCGTGCAGTTCGGCGATCTTGAAGCCGGCCAGCCGGCTCATCCGCACCGAGGCTGCGAATTCTTCGACGATGCCCTGGACTTCGGCGGTGCTGAGTGCAACCGGGGTGGTGTAGCCCTCGGCGAAGGGGATGGCGCTGGCGCCGACCGGCTGCCAGCCGCCGGCGGCGATGGGGACAGGCTTGCCGCCATCCCAGGGGCGGGCGGTGCTGGCTTTGCGGCCGGCATGGGCGATCTGGATCGCCGGCACGGCGCCGCCGCTGGCGATGATGCGGGCTAGGCGGCCGAGCAGATGCTGGTGGGCGGGGTTGTAGGCGCCCAGGCACTGGGCGGTGATCCGGCCGATGGCGGAGACATGGGTGGCCTCAGTCATCACGATCCCGGCCCCGCCCATCGCCTTGGCGCCGAGTTGCTGGATATGCCAGTCATCGCCGAGGCCGTCAGTGGCGCTGTACTGGCACATGGGTGCCACGGCGATGCGGTTGCGGGCGGTGACCGAACGCATTTCGATCGGCTGGAACAGTTTTGGCAGCGACATGCGAAACCCCGTGTGGTGCAGAAGCCCATCCGGTAGGCTGCCATGCCGGCTCTGGCAAGCACCCACCCCTACCGTTGGCAGCTGCTATCCCGTAATCATCGCTGCATGAACATCCTCTCGATCCAGTCCTGGGTTGCCTATGGCCATGTGGGAAATACCAGCGCGGTGTTTCCGTTGCAGCGGCTCGGCGCCGAGGTCTGGGCGGTCAATACCGTGCAGTTCTCCAACCACACGGGCTATGGCGCCTGGACCGGTGATGTCTATACCGGGGCGCAGGTGGCGGGGATCATCGCGGGCATCGAGGCACGCGGCGCCTTTGCGCGCTGCGACGCGGTGTTGTCGGGGTATATGGGAGACCGGGCGATTGGCGATGCCATCCTGGGCGCCGTCGCCCGGGTGAAGGCGGCCAATCCGCAGGCGGTGTTCTGTTGCGACCCGGTGATCGGCGACGACGATACCGGCGATTATGTCCGCCCGGGGATCGCCGAGTTCATGCGCGACCATGCGATTCTGGCCGCCGACATCATCACGCCGAACCGCTACGAGGTTGAGCGCCTGACCGGCAATGCGGTGCGGACACAGGCCGATGCCAAGGCGGCGATCGCGGCGCTGCAGGCGCGCGGGCCGCGCACGGTGCTGATTACCAGCGTGCGCACCGAGGAGACACCGGCCGACGCGATGGACATGATCGCCGGCGAGGACGGGCGGTATTTCCTGTTGCGTACGCCGCGCGAGAGCGTTCACGTCAACGGTGCAGGCGATGCGATCTCCGCCCTGTTCCTGTTTCATCGCCTGGCGACGGGGAGCGCTGCGGAGGCGTTGTCGCGCGCCGGGTCGTCGATCTACGGGCTGTTGCGGAGGACCGCGGCGGCGGGATCCCGGGAAATCCTGACGGTGGCGGCGCAGGACGAGTTCGTCACGCCGAGCCGTCGCTTTGCCGCCATTGCGATCTGAGCACGGTATGAGCTTCCTGGGTGTCTATCTGCGGGTGCTCGGCACGCTGCGCCAGAACATGTGGGTTGCGGTCTCGCTGGTAGTTGCCAACGTGACGGTGGCCGGGTTGCAATTTGTTGATCCCCTGCTGTTCGGCCGGGTGATCGAACTGCTGACCCGGGCGGCGGGGATGGAGCAGGATACGCTGTGGCGCGAGGGGGCGGCGCTGCTGGGGCTGTGGGCGGCGGTCGGGCTGTTGGGGATTGTCGCCAACATCATCGCCTCGGTGCAGGCCGAGCGGCTGGCGCATCGGCACCGGCTGGCGGCGATGGGGCGGTATTTCGGCCATGTCCTGGCGCTGCCGCCGGAGTTCCATGGCGATGCCCATTCCGGCCGGCTGGTGAAGGTGATGATCGGCGGTGCCGATGCGATGTTCTGGCTTTGGCTCAGCTTTTTCCGCGATCAGCTTTCGACCTTTGTCGCCGCCCTGGTGCTGTTGCCGCTGACCGCGTTTCTGAACTGGCGGCTGGCGCTGTTGCTGATGGCGCTGGTGGTGCTGTTCTGCGTGCTGACGGTGCTGGTGATCGTGCACACCGAGGAGGGCCAGCAACGGGCGCAGCGGTTTCAGATACAATTGGCCGGAACGGCGCAGGACGCGCTGGCCAATGTCACGGTGATGCAGAGCTTCACCCGGCTGGCGGCCGAACAGACACTGTTCCGCCAGATCATCCAGCAGGTGATCGCGCATCAGTTCCCGGTGCTGAACTGGTGGGCGTTGATCAGCGTGATGACCCGGGCGGCCAGCACGATCACGGTGATCGCCATCGTGGTGACCGGCATGGTGCTGCATGTCCAGGGGCTGGCGACGGTGGGCGAGATCGTCAGCTTCATGGGGTTTGCCACCTTGCTGATCTCGCGGCTGGACGGGGCGATGATGTTCTGTGCTCGGCTGTTCGCCGAGGTGCCCGGCCTGCGCGCGTTTTTCGAGGTGCTCGATGCGCAGAGCACGGTGCCCGAGCGGGCTGGGGCGCCGGCGCTGGTTGTGACGGCGGGCGAAGTGCGGTTCGACGGGGTCAGCTTTGCTTATCCGAATGGCGGGCGGGTGCTGGAGGATGTGTCGTTCACCGCGCCGCCGGGCAGTATCGTGGCACTGGTCGGCCATACCGGGGCGGGCAAGAGCACGGCGATGACCTTGTTGCAGCGTATGTGGGACCCGCAACACGGCAACATCGTCATCGACGGCCAGGATTTGCGCGATGTCAGCGTGGAATCGCTGCGCCACGCGATCGGCGTGGTGTTCCAGGAAGCAATGCTGCTGAACCGGACAATTCGGGAAAACCTGTTGATCGGCAAGCCAGATGCCAGCCAGGCCGAGCTGGAAGCCGCGTGTATCGTCGCTGACGCGCACGAGTTCATCATCCGCCAGGCCGACGGCTATGACACCATGGTCGGCGAACGCGGCGGCACGCTGTCGGGCGGGCAGCGGCAGCGTTTGGCGATTGCCCGTGCGCTACTGAAGAACCCGCCGATCCTGGTGCTGGACGAGGCGACCAGCGCGCTGGATGCCGCCACCGAGGCGCGGGTGGCCGCGGCGTTGCGCCGGCTGATGGCGGGGCGCACGACGTTCATCATTGCCCACCGGCTGTCCACGGTGCGCGATGCCGACGAGATCCTGGTGTTCGAGAATGGCCGCATTGTCGAGCGCGGCGGCTTCGCCGATCTGGTGGCCGGCCGTGGCCGTTTTGCCGAGTTGGTGGCGACGCAGCTCACGCCTGGTCCGTAGCGGCGCAGGAATTGCTTGAATTGCGGGGAGCTTGCGGGCCACACTTTGGCCAATGGGGCGCTCCCTGCCCACGCCGCACGACCCGACCCGACACGATGGGGAGGCGCCTCCGAACCAGATAGGAGGATTGGGCCGATGACCGTCTCCACCATCCTGAAGCACAAGGGCACCACCGTTGCCAGCGTGTCGCCGGGACACAGCCTGGCTGATGTCGCCAACATCCTGGCCTTTCGCCGTATCGGTGCCGTTGTGGTGCTGGAAGGCGAGGTCCTGGCCGGCATCATCACCGAGCGCGACATCATCTATGCGTTGGCGGCCCATGGCGGCGCGGCGCTGGGGATGAAGGTGGCGGTGCTGATGACCGCGGAGCTTCATACCGCGACGCTGGCCACCACCTATGACGAGGCGATCCGGGCGATGACGGACGGGCGGTTTCGCCATATGCCGGTCATCGACGCGGGCCGGCTTGCCGGCATCGTCAGCATCGGCGACGTGGTCAAGGCACGCATGATGGAGCAGGAGACCGAGGTCGACGGCCTGCGCGCCTACGTCTCCGGCAGCGCGTAAGTTACTTCCAGCCCGCTACTTCCATACGGGCTTGCCGAGGTCGATCTGGTCGGAGGTGGTCGCACCCCCGGTGACCGCGCCGACGCCGGCGCCAATGGCAGCACCCAGCCCGACGCCGATCGGGCCGCCGAGCAGGCCGATCAGTGCGCCGGTGCCGGCTCCGGCGCCGGCGCCGGTGCTCACCCGGTCGAACTGGCTGGAACCACAGCCCGCGAGAGAAGCTGTCAGTATCAGGCCCAGCATTGCCATGCGCATCGCTTGTCTCCCACAGGGCCGCCGCGAATCGGGGCGGTGGCGTTATCTAGTGACCTTGTAAGGCAGGAACACGGCGTATCCATCGCAAATCCGCCGCCATGCCGGCGGAACTTCGCGGCGCACCTGCACGATGATATCGTGACATACAGTCACATGCGCATGGTAGGGAGTGTCGCCTTGGAGCCGGAGATCGTCGCCTATTCCCCCATCCGCCACCGGCCGCGCCTGGCCTGGCCGAATGGTGCGCGGGTGGCGCTGTGGCTCTGTCCGAACATCGAGCATTACGAGTGGCTGCCGGCGTTTCAGCGCCTGCGCGATCCCTGGCCGCGCTCGCCGCACCCGGATGTGCTGGGGTATTCGATGCGCGATTATGGCAACCGGGTGGGGCTGTGGCGGCTGTTCGAGGCGACCGACGCGCTGGGCATTCGCTGCACCGTCAGCCTGTCGATGGCGGTAATCCAGCACTACCCGGCGATCCTGGAGGCGATGCTGAAGCGGGACTGGGAGTTGATGTCGCACGGCATCTACAACACCCGCTATCACTGGAATTTCTCGCCGGATGAGGAGCGCGCGGCGATGCAGGAATCGCGGGATATCCATCGCCGGCTGGTTGGCAGCGAACAGGCCGGATGGTTCAGCCCGGCGGTGACCAACACGCTGAACACCTTCGACCTGCTGGCCGAGACCGGGTTCGACTATACCTGCGACCTCTATCATGACGACCAGCCGTTTCCGGTTATCACCAGGGCGCCGCGGCCGGATGGCTCGCCGTTGATCTCGGTGCCTTATACGATGGAGCTGAATGACGTCATCGTGTCTCGCCGCGGCGAGGAGATCGGCGATTTCTGCCGCCAGATCCGTGACCATTTCGACACCGTCTATGCCGAGGGCGGGGAGCAGGGCCGGGTGATGTGCGTGGCGATCCACCCGTTCTGGGTCGGCCAGCCCGGCCGCATCCGCCAGTTCCGCGAGACCATGGCCTATATCCTCAGCCACCCCGGCGTGTGGTGCACCACCGCGCAGGAGATCGCCGCGACATACCGGCAAAGCCACCTGTCCGCGATCCAGGCGCATCTTGCCGCGCGCGAGGCCCTTCGTGGCTGAGCATCGACCCGGCGCGATCCCCCCGGCTGGGGAAGTTCGCCGCGCGGGGATGGATCACGACCTCTATGCGTTCCGAACCCTGGCGCAGGGGCCACGCATTGTCTGGCCGAACGGTGCCCGGACGGCGTTTACCGTCACCGTGATGCTCGACTACTGGGAGGTGAACCCGCCGCCGGATGCCAGCCGCGATCCGCGCATCCTGTCGCCGCTGGGGAGTTTCTCTCCGGATTGGCTGACCTGGAGCCAGCGCGAGTATGGCAACCGCGTCGGTATCTTCCGCATCCTGGATGTGCTGGACCGCTTCGGTGTTGTGCCGTCGGTGGCGCTGGGGGCGGAGGCGGCGCGGCGTTATCCCGAACTGGTCGATGAGTGCATTCGCCGCGGCGCCTGTTTCATGGCCCATGGCACCTTCGCCACGCGACGCATTTCCGCGCGGATGAGCGAGGACGAGGAACGCGGCTTCATCGCCGAAAGCCGCGACGTGGTGGCGCGGGCCACCGGTGTGGTGCCGTCGGGCTGGTGCGGCCAGGATTTCAACGAGAGCACCGGCACCCCGGCGCTGCTGGCCGCGGCCGGGTTCGGCTACACGACCGACTGGAGCAATGACGACCGGCCGTATCGTCTCACGTCCGGATTGCTGGCGCTGCCGGCGCATTCCGAGTGGAACGACCTCGAAGCGATGTGGCTGCGCCGGGTTCAGCCGGCAGCCTGGGCCGGGCTGATCGCCGAGGGCATTTCGGTCCTGCATGCCGAGGGCGGCACGGTGGCAAACCTCACGCTGCACCCATGGGTTACCGGGCAGGCATCGCGTATCCGCTATCTCGGCGACGCGCTGTCGCGCGTGCTGGGGCAGGGTGGTATGTGGCGCACCACAACGGATGCGGCGGCGGCGGCGATCGCGCCACAGCTTGCCAACTGAGATTCTTCAACAGAAGACGAAAAGGCAACTGCCGATGGCACAGCTTCCGATCCGCACACCCGGCTGGGTGGAAGAATTCCAGAAATTCATCATGCGCGGCAACGTGGTGGACCTGGCGGTCGGTATCATCATCGGCGCGGCCTTCACCGCCATTGTCGGCAGCCTGGTGAAAGACATCTTCACCCCGGTCATCGGCCTGTTGATTGGCGGCATCGACTTTACCAATATCTTTATCGTGCTGAAGGGCGAGCGGCTGGCCACGCTGGAAGCCACGGCCAAAGCCGGCAGCGTTACGCTGAACATCGGTGTTTTCCTCAACGCGGTGATCCAGTTCGTGATCGTCGCCTTCGCGGTGTTCTGGCTGGTCAAGATGCTGTCGCGCATGCAGCGCAAGGCCGAGGCGGCCCCGGCGGCCCCGGCGATGCCGCCGCGCAACGAAGTGCTGTTGGAAGAAATCCGCGATCTGTTGAAGCAGGGCGTCCAGAAGTGAGCGTCGGCCGTTGAGCGAACACGTCCTGAACCGCGAATTCCTGCTGTCCGGACGCCTGGGCGAGGAGATCCGGCGCTGGAGCCCCGATCTGCATGTCCTCTCCGATGAGGAGCGTGCGGCCTCGCTCGCTACCTTTCTGGCCGAAAAGCCGGAAGGGAGCGTGGGGGTTTGGGTGTTCGCCTATGGCTCGCTGATCTGGAACCCGATGGTCCACCATGTCGAGCGCCGGCCCGCGCATACGGCGGATTGGCACCGCTCGTTCTGTCTGGCGACCAAGGGCGGGCGCGGCACGCCGGACAATCCGGGCCTGATGCTGGGGCTGCGGCCCGGTGGCGGCTGCACGGGTGTTGCGTTTCGCATCGAGGAGCATCTCGTCGCACCGGAGCTTGACCTGCTCTGGCGCCGCGAGATGGTGGCGCGCGGCTATATCCCGCGCTGGGTGCCGTTGGCAGCACCCGATGGCGCGACGATCGGCCATGGCATTGCCTTCACCATCGACCCCGGCGGACCCGGCTATTGCGACCTGGACGAGGCGGTGGTGGTGCGGCGCCTGGCCACCGCGCGCGGCCGGATGGGCAGCGCCGCCGAATACCTGTATCGCACCCGCGACGGGCTGCGCGAGCTTGGCATTCACTGTCCGTTCGTCGAACACATTGCTAAGCTGGTCGATGCCGAGATGGCCAACGCTGCGCGCAGTTGATTTTTACCGCTGTCGTGTATTCCCAGCCGCGTCGTCACCTTCGGGAGCCCCCTGATGTTCCAGCGCCTGCGTTTCCTGCTGCTGCTTCCGGCATTGCTGCTGGCCCTCGCGGGCCCCGCGGCGCGCGCGGAGGATTTCGACCTGCCGGGCATCCAGGGGCCGACTGACACGTATTTTGGCAGTCTGACCGCGCGCTTCCCGACTGGCGCCTCGGCCGCCGCGCGCCGCACCGCTGAGCAGCAGGCCGCCGCCGCCACCGCCAAGCGCGATTGGCCGGCCGCGATCGCAGCACTGGAACTGCGTATCGCCCAGCGTGATGCGTCTGCTGTTCACTACGCCGATCTCGCCAACGCCCTCCTGCGTCGCGTCCCGCCGGACACCGACAAGGCGCTGTATGCCGGCTGGCAGGCCTTCCAGTCCGCCGATGCCGGCGAGGCGGAAATCCGTCCGCTGCTGCTGATCGCCGAGGCACTGCGGACGCAGAACAAGTTGCCGCAAATGCTCCAGGCGTTGACCCAGGTGGTCGAGCGTGCGCCCGCGAACCCGGAATACCGCCGCCAGCTTGAGGCCGCCCGGCGCGAGGTTGGCGTCCAGGTGAGCCGCGTCAACACCGAGCCTGAGGCCGATCCGGCACGCGCATGCCTCGCCTTCACCTCGCCACCCAGCCGGCGCAGCGATTTCATCGCGCAAGACTGGATTGTGCTGACCCCGCCGGTGCCGGGGGCAGCGGTCACGCGCGAGGGCGACCGGATTTGCGTCTCCGGTCTGCCGCATGGCGCCACCACCCGCATCACCGTGCGGGCGGGTATGCCGGGCGAGGGCGGTGTGACCGTCACCCGCGACAATTTCGGCAACGTCGCCATGCCCAATCGCCAGCCCCGGGTGGTCTTCGACAACCGCATGTTCGTGCTGCCGCGCGGTCAGGCACCTTCGGTGACCCTGACCACTGTCAACCTGTCGGCGGTCCGCCTGTCGCTGGTGCGGATGACCGAACGAAACGTCGCGGGCTTCCTGCGCGACTACAAGATGGGCGAACAGATCGACCGCTGGGCGATCGAATCGGTTGCCGAATCCACTGGCAGCCAAGTGTGGAAGGGCCGTGCGGAGATCACGAAATGGGAGGTCAACAAGGCCGCCCGCACCGCCCTGCCGATGCCCGAGGTGCTGACCAGCGCTGGCCCCGGATTGTACGCCCTGGTGGCCGAGATCGGCGACGGGTCGCCGCGCAGCGGTTCGACGGCCGTTCAGATGATCCTGCGCACCGACTTGGCCCCGACCGTATGGCGCGGCTCCGATGGCCTGACCGTGCAAGTGCGTGGCTATTCCGATGCAAGACCGCGCGCCGGCGTGGCCCTGCGGCTGATCGCGCGCAACAACGACATCCTGGCCGAGACGACCACCGATGGCGACGGCGTGGCCCGGTTTGCGCGCGCGCTGTTGCGTGGCGAGGGGTCGCTGGAGCCGGGGTCGATCCATGCCTTTGCCGACACCGACTTTGCCACCCTCGATCTCAACAGCGCCGCTTTCGACCTCTCGGATCGCGGCGTGGACGGCATGGCGCATCCCGGGCCGATCGATGCCTTCGTCTGGTTCGATCGCGGCATCTATCGCCCGGGCGAAACAGTCCAGCTGATGGCGCTGGTGCGCGATGCCGCCGGGCTGCCGGCCGATGTGCCGGTGCAGGTGACGGTGAAGCGCCCCGGAGGCCAGATTTTTCTCAAGCTGACGCCGCCGCGCCTGGGCGATGCTTCGCTGCATCTGCCGGTGGCGCTGTCGGCCGGGGCCTCGGCCGGCACTTGGACAGTCGAGTTGCATGCCGATCCGGGCCTGCCGCCGATCGGCCGCGGCGAGTTCCGGGTGGATGCCTTCGTGCCCGATCGAATGGCGGTGGAGGTGGGCGCGTTGCCGGCCACGCTGGTGGCTGGCCAACCCGCCAGCATTCCGGTCAGCGCCCGCTTTCTCTACGGCGCGCCAGCGGCCGCGCTGTCGGGCGAGGCCACGCTGCGATTGGTGGCCGATCCCGCACCATTTCCGGTGCTGGCCGGCTACCGTATTGGCCAGGTCGGGGAAATCTATGCCCCGGCCGCGCGCCAGATCGAGTTGCCGGAAACTGACCCCGAGGGGCGCACCACCCTGGCGATCACTATCGCCCGCCTGCCGGACACCACTTTCGCACTGAAGGCGGAACTGGACATCGCGGTGAACGACCCCGCCGGCCGCGCTTCGCGCACCACCGCCAGTATTCCGGTGCGTCCGGATGGGCCGTTGATCGGGCTCAAGCCGCTGTTTCCCGACAATGCCGTCGACGCCCAGGCTGAGGCCGGATTCGACATTGCCGCCGTCGGGCCCGATGGTGCGCGCATTGCACTCGGCGCCAGGTTGCGTCTGGTGCGCGAGCGGCCGGACTGGCGGATGGTGACGCGCGGCTATGTCGCGCGATACGAGACCGTCTGGCGCGACGAGCCGCTGGAGACCCAGGAGATCGCCATCCCGGCCGGCGCGCCGTTCCGCTATGCGCGGAAACTCGATTTTGGCCGCTACCGAATCGAGGTGGCGCAAGCCGGCGGCATGGCGGTCACCTCGTACCGCTTCCGTGCCGGCTGGGCGGCGTCCGAAAGCCCGGATGTGCCGGACCGGGTGGATGTTTCCGCCGCAACCCGCAGCGCGCGGGTTGGCGAGAGTGTCAAGATCCACATCGCCCCGCCATTCGCCGGCGAGGCCACCTTGGCGGTGCTATCGGACCGCGTGCTGTCGCTGCGCAGCGTCAGTGTCCCCGCCGGTGGTGTCGATGTTGATGTTCCGGTCGAGGAAAGCTGGGGCCCTGGCGCGTATGTTGCGGTTCACATTTTTCGCGGTGGGTCCGAGAAGGAGCGCCCCGGTCGTGCCATCGGACTGACCTGGGTCGGCGTCGATTCGGCCGCGCGCATGCTGGCGGTCAGCATCGACACGCCGGAGCGCTTGGCCCCGCGCGCCCGCATCATCGTCCCGGTGCGCGCCGCGCCTGGCGCCTGGGTGACTTTGGCGGCCGTCGATGAGGGTATCCTGCGGCTGACACGCTTTGCCAGCCCGGATCCGGCTGCCCACTACCTGGGCCGTCGCCGCCTGGGCCTGGATATCCGCGATGATTGGGGCCGGCTGATCGCACCCGCCGAGGGCGAGGCGACGCTGTTGAAACAAGGCGGCGACGAAGGCGGCTTCGCGCTGCCCGATATTCCCATCCGCACCGTCACCCTGTTTACCCCCCCGGTGCAGGCCGGGGCCGATGGAATTGCCCGGATCGCGCTCGATATGCCCGACTTCAATGGCGAGGTC
>JANXSA010000618.1 GCA_025352915.1 Rhodospirillales bacterium
GCACCACCGCCAGGTCGTGGCTGACGAATAGGCTGGCCATGCCGCGCCGCGCCTGCAATTCCACCAACAGGTTGAGGATTTGCGCGCGTACCGAAACATCCAGTGCGGAGACCGGCTCATCGCACACCAGCAGGTCCGGCCGCAGGGCGAGGGCGCGGGCAATCACGATACGCTGGCGCTGCCCGCCGCTGAACTGGTGCGGGTAGCGGCCCGCATGCTCCGGCCGCAGCCCGACCTCCTCCAGCAATTCGCCGACCCTGGCCCGCAGTGCCGCGCCACGCGCGATGCCGCGCACCAGCAGCGGCTCGCCGACGGCCGCACCGACGCTCATGCGCGGGTTGAGCGAGGTGACGGGGTCCTGGAACACCATCTGCACCCGCGCCCGCAGCGCATGCTTGGTCGCCCGATCGGCGCCGGCCATCTCGGTGCCCAGCACACGCACGCTGCCGCGCGTAGGCGGGATCAGCCCGACCACGGCGTTGGACACGGTCGACTTGCCGCAGCCGGACTCGCCGACCAGGCCGAGCGTTTCGCCAGGTGCGATGGCAAACGACACGCCATCGACCGCGCGCACCGGCGCGCCGCCGCGGCCGGGGAAATGCACGGCGAGGTCGACCACCTCCAGCACGGCGGCGCTCACGCCACCTCCTCCGCGCGGAAACAGGCAGAGAGGCGACCGTCGCCGAGGTCGCGCAAGGGCGGCGCCGACGCGGCACAGCGCGGCTCGGCGAGTGGACAGCGCGAGGCGAAGCGGCAGCCTGGCCCGAACTCGGCTGGTGTTGGCACCCGGCCGTCGATCACCGCCAATGCCGATTTGGGCGCGTCGGTCAGGCGCGGGATCGAGGCCAGCAGCAACGCGGTATAGGGATGGCGCGGGCGGGCAAAGATTTGCTCGGTGGGCCCGGTCTCGGCGATGCGCCCGGCATACATCACCGCCACCCGGTCGGCGATGTCGGCCACCACGCCCATGTCGTGGGTGATCAGCAGCACCGCCGTGCCACGCTCCGCCGCCAACCGCCGCAACAGGTCGAGGATCTGCGCCTGGATCGTCACATCGAGCGCCGTTGTCGGCTCATCGGCCAGCAGCACCGCCGGGCGGGAGATCAGCGCGCAGGCGATCATCACCCGCTGGCACATGCCGCCGGACAGTTCGAACGGGTGCTGGTCGATGCGCCGCGCGGGATCGGAGATGCCGACCTCCACGAGCATTTGCAGCACCTCGGCGCGCACCGCCCGCAGCGGCCGGCGCAGCGCCTCGGCGATATGCGTTCCCACCGTCGCCAGCGGGTCGAGGGCGGCCTGCGGCTCCTGAAAGATCATCGACATCTGGCGGCCGCGCAGCTCACGCATGGCGCGTTCCGGCAGCGCCGAAATCTCCTGCCCGGCCAGCATCACCCGCCCGCCGGTCTGCCGGATCGCCGGCGCCAGCAGCCGCATGATCGCCAGCGCCGTCACCGACTTGCCGCAGCCGGACTCGCCGACCAGCGCCAGCACCTCGCCGGGTGCCACGGAAAACCCCACGCCATCCACCAGATTGGCGCGCCCGAGCGCGAGCGACAGGTTCTCCACCGTGAGCGCCGCGTCCATGCTCATCGGCATCCCTAACGCCCCTGGGACCGCGGATCGACGCGATCGCGCAGCCAGTCGCCGAACAGATTGACGCACAGCACCAGCACGAACAGACAGGCGCCGGGAAACACCGTCAGCCACCAGGCGCGCTCCACATATTGCCGGCCGACCGACATGATCGACCCCCAGGACGGGTGGGGCGGCTGGATGCCCAGCCCGAGGAATGACAACCCGGCCTCGAACAGGATCATCAGCCCGAACTCGCTGGTCGCCACCACCATCAGTGGCCCGGCGATGTTCGGCAGGATATGCCGCCACAGGATGCGCCCCGAGCCCGCCCCGGCCATCTCGGCGGCGCGGATATAGGGCAGCGTCGCCACCTGCAAGGTCTGGGCATAGGCGACGCGGGTGTAACGCGGCCAGCGCGTCAGGCCGAGCACCAGGATGAGATTGAAGAAACTCGGCCCCAGCACCGCCACCGTCAGCACCGCCAGCAGGATCGCCGGGATCGACAGCATCGTGTCCACCGCGCGCATGATGATCACCGCCGTCCAGCCGCGGAACCAGCCGGCGATCAGGCCCAAGGTGGTGCCGACCAGCAGCGACACCGAGACCGACAAGGCGGCGATGGCGATGCTGGCGCGGGCGCCATGCAGCACGCGCGACAGCAGATCGCGGCCGAGGTCGTCGGTGCCGAGCAGATAGGTGCCAGCGGCGAAACTGGTGCCAGGAGGGCGCAGGCGCAGCAGCAGCGATTGCCGCAGCGGATCGAACGGCGCGAGCCAGGGGGCGGCCAGGGCGGCGAGACAGAACGCCACCAGCAACAGCAGAATGATCGCCATCCCCGGCGACACCCCGCGCATCAGCCGCGCACCCGAATGCGCGGGTCGATCGCGGCATAGGTGAGGTCGGCCAGCAGGTTCATGGCGATGTAGACCGAGGACACGAACAGCACGATCGTCTGCACCACCAGGAAATCGCGCGCCTGGATCGATTGGATCGCCAACTGGCCGATGCCGGGCCAGGCGAACACGGTTTCCACGATCACCGCGCCGGCCAGCAGATTGCCGATCTCCAGCGCCGCGATGGTCACCACCGGAATGGCGGCGTTGCGCAACACGTGGCGGAACACCGCGGCCCCAACCGACAACCCCCGTGCCCGCGCCGCCGTCACATAATCGCGGGAAAGTTCGTCGAGGACGGAAATCCGCGCCATCCGCGCAAAGGTGGACATGGTGAGTGCCCCCAGCGCCAGCGCCGGCATCACCAGCGCCGCCACCCCATCCGCCCCCGAGGTCGGCAGCCAGCCCAGATACACGCCGAAGAACAGGATCAGCAGGATCCCCGACCAGAAGGTCGGCAGGCTCTGCCCGGCCAGCACGAACCCCGCCAACACGCGCTCCAGCACGCCGCCGCGCCACACCGCCATGACAATCCCCGCCGGAATGCCCAGCCCCAACGCCACCAGCAGCGCACCGCCGGCCAGCGCCAGCGTATAGGGAATCCGCTCGCCGACGATGCCGGCCACCGGCGCCCGCTGCACCAGCGATTCGCCCAGCTCCAGCCGGGCGAGATCGCCGACATAGGCGAGATACTGCACCGCCAGCGGCCGGTCGAACCCAAGCGCGGTGCGAAGCTGCGCCACCTGTTCGGCGCTCGCCCCCTCCGGCACCAGGAGCAAGGTGGGGTCGCCCGACAGCCGCATGACGAAGAATACGATCGTCAGCACGCCGAAGCTGGCAACCGCCGCCTGGGCCAGCCGGCCGGCGAGATGAGCCAGCATCAGGCGGCCGGGATCACGGCGCCCATTTCATGTCGAACACGAAGAATGCCTCGTTCGGCGTGGGCGTCCACTTCAGCTCGCGTCGCGCCAGGTAGATCGCCGCATCCTGGAACAGCGGCACGGCGGCCACCTCGTCGCGCAGGATGGTGAAGGCGCGGCGGTACTGCGCCAGGCGGTCCTTCTCATCCAGCGTCACCCGGGCAGCATCCACCGCCGCGTCGTACTCGGTATTGCTGAACTTGGCCCACTGGCTGCCGGTGC
>JANXSA010000631.1 GCA_025352915.1 Rhodospirillales bacterium
GCCATGCGCTTCAGCGTCGCCATCACCTGCGCCGCGCTCACCACGCCGTGGTGCAGCCAGTTGGCGATGTGCTGGCTGGAGATGCGCAGCGTGGCGCGATCCTCCATCAGGCCGATATCATGGATATCCGGCACCTTGGAGCAGCCCACTCCCTGGTCGATCCAGCGCACCACGTAGCCGAGGATGCCCTGGGCGTTGTTGTCGAGCTCCTGCTGCACCTCCTCGGCCGACCAGTTCGGCCGGTCCGCCAGCGGAATGGTGAGGATGGCGGCGAGATCGGCCGGCTTGCGGGCGGCAAGCTCGGTCTGCCGCGCCGCGACATCCACCTGGTGATAGTGCAGCGCGTGCAGCGTGGCGGCGGTGGGGGAGGGCACCCAGGCGGTATTGGCACCGGCGCGGGGGTGGCCGATCTTCTGCGCCAGCATGTCGGCCATCCGGTCCGGCGCCGCCCACATGCCCTTGCCGATCTGCGCCCGCCCGCGCAGCCCGCTGGCGAGCCCGACATCGACGTTGTTGTTCTCGTAGGCGCCGATCCAGGCGGCCGCCCGCATGTCGTTCTTGCGGATCATCGGACCGGCTTGCATCGAGGTGTGCATTTCGTCGCCGGTGCGGTCGAGGAAGCCGGTGTTGATGAAGGCGACGCGGTCGCTTGCGGCGTGGATGCAGGCGGCGAGGTTGATGGTGGTGCGGCGCTCCTCGTCCATGATGCCCATCTTGAGGGTGTTGCGCGGCAGGGCGAGGAGGTCCTCGACGGCGGCGAACAGGTCCGAGGCAAAGGCGACTTCCTCCGGGCCGTGCATCTTCGGCTTGACGATATAGACCGAGCCGGTGCGGGAGTTTTTCAGCGGGCCGGGGGATTTGAGGTCGTGGATGGCGATCATCGCCGTGATGGCGGCATCCAGGATGGTCTCGGGGATTTCGGCGCCGGTTGGGTCCAGCACGGCGTCGGTGAACATGTGGTGGCCGACGTTGCGGATCAGCATGAGGGAGCGGCCGGGGACACTGATGATGGCGCCGTTGGGGGCGTTGTATTGCCGGTCCGGGTTGAGGCGGCGGGTGATGGTGCGGCCGTCTTTTTCCAGGCTGGCGGACAGGTCGGCTTTCATCAGGCCGAGCCAGTTGCGGTAGACCTCGACCTTGTCCTCGGCGTCGACGGCGGCGACCGAGTCTTCGCAGTCCATGATGGTGGTGATGGCGGATTCCATGACGACGTCGGCGAGGCCCGCCGGGTCGTCCTTGCCGATGGGATGGGCGCGGTTGATGACCAGCTCGATATGCAGGCCGTTGTGCTTGAGCAGGATGGCGGTGGGGGCGACGGCGTCACCGCGATAGCCGACGAAGGCCGCGGGGTTGGCGAGGCCGACCTGGCCGCCGCCGGGGGGCAGGGCGATACGCAGGGCACCGCCGGAGATGGTGTAGCCGTGGGCGTCGGTGTGGCTGTAGGCGGCGAGGGGGACGGCTTCGTCGAGGGCCTGTTTGGCGCGGGCGATGACTTTGGCGCCGCGCGTCGGGTTGTAGCCAGCGCCGGGGGGGGCGGGGTCGATGGCGTCGGTCCCGTACAGCGCGTCGTACAGGCTGCCCCAGCGGGCGTTGCCGGCGTTCAAGGCGTAGCGGGCGTTGGAGACGGGGACGACGAGCTGCGGGCCGGCGATGCTGGCGATCTCCGGGTCGACATTCTCGGTGACGACGGCAAAGGGGGCGGGCGGCGGCAGGAGGTAGCCGATGCCGCGCAGGAAGGCTTCGTATTCCCCCGCGTCGTGCGGCTTGCCACGGCGGCCGAGGTGCCAGGCGTCGATCTGGGCCTGCATGCGGGCGCGGGCGTCCAGCAGCATGCGGTTGCGCGGGGCGAATCTGGCGACGATGACGGCGAGGCCGTCCCAGAACGCGGCGGCATTGATACCGGTGCCCGGGAGGGCCTCGGCCTCGACGAAATTCTTCAGGATTGGCGCCGCCTTCAGCGCACCGACCGCATTATGGGTCATCGGTCCCACTCCCCTTGTATTTGATCCGGCGTTTTGGCGGATGGGGGAGGGGTTGTCGAGGGGCGGGGGGGATTGGCTGGCAGACGGACGCGCCGTTGGGGGAGGGGTTCTGGCCGAAGCCGCTAGAAAGCAAGGCAGAAAGAAGAAGATTCACCACAGAGACACAGAGACACGGAGGAGAAAGGCAAGGGAGAAGGACACGCAGGCTTTCTTCTCCCTTCTGTTCTTCTCCGTTGCTCTGTGTCTCTGTGGTGAATCTGCTGCTTGCTTCCTTCCGGTCGAGCGATCTCCGGTCAGCCTTTGGATTTCTTCCACTCCTCGTACTCCGCCAGGGTGGCCGCATTTGGCGGGTAGGTGCCGGGCAGCGAGGCGCCGGCGTCGATCTTGGCCAGGAGGAACTCCTCCAGCGCCTCCTGGGCGGCGGCGTCGCGCGCGACCTCATCGGCGATGGCGGCCGGCAGGACCACCACGCCGTCGCTGTCGCCGACCAGGATGTCGCCGGGGTAGACGGCGACGCCGCCGCAGGCGATCGGGGCGTCGATTTCGACGGCGTGGTGCAGGATGATGTTGAGCGGGGCGGAGGGGCCGGCGCAGAAGACGGGGAGGGGCATCTTCGAGATCGGGCCGGCGTCGCGGATGCCGCCATCGGTGACCACGCCGGCCGCACCGCGGCGGAGCAGGCGGGTCATCAGGATATCGCCGCCGCTGGCCGCCCGCTTGTCGCCGCGGCAGTCCATGACCAGGACGTGGCCGGGCTTGCAGGTTTCGACGGCGCGGCGCTGGGGGTGTTCGGGGTTGGCCAGGGAGGCCATCACGTCGATGTCCTCGCGCGAGGGGATGTTGCGCACGGTGGTGGCGGGGCCGACCATGTTGTGTTCGTAGGTGCCGAGGCCGCGCACGCCCTGCATGAAGACATTTCGAAAGCCGCGCTTGAACATCTGGGTGCTCAGCGTGGCGGTGCTGACGCGGCGCAGGGTGGCGAGGGTGTCGGGATTCATGGCAGCGTTCCTCCGGTTGGGGCGAGCATGCCACCTATAGGAGCCGCGATGAACCTGTTTGAACGCTACCTGACCCTGTGGGTGGCGCTGTGCATCGTGGTTGGCATTGGGCTGGGGCATGTGATGCCTGGGGTGTTCCAGGCGGTGGGGCGGCTGGAGGTGGCGCAGGTCAACATGCCGGTGGCGGTGCTGGTGTGGCTGATGGTCATTCCCATGCTGATGAAGATCGATTTTTCCGCCATTGCGGGGGTGCGGCGGTATTGGCGCGGCATCGGGGTGACGCTGTTTATCAACTGGGCGGTGAAGCCGTTCTCGATGGCGCTGCTGGGGTGGGTGTTCATTGGCTGGTTGTTTCGGCCGTATCTGCCGGAGGCGCAGATCGCGTCGTATATCGCCGGGTTGATTTTGCTGGCGGCGGCACCCTGCACGGCGATGGTGTTCGTGTGGTCGAATTTGTCGGATGGCGAGCCGAATTTCACCCTGAGCCAGGTGGCCCTGAATGACGGGATCATGGTGTTCGCGTTCGCGCCGATTGTGGGGCTGTTGCTGGGGTTGTCGGCGATTTCGGTGCCGTGGGGCACGCTGTTGCTGTCGGTGGTGCTGTATATCGTGGTGCCGGTCATCATCGCGCAGCTGTGGCGGGCGCGGCTGCTGGCTTGTGGCGGTCTGGCGGCGATGCTGGCGCGGTTGGGGCCGGTGTCGCTGGTTGCGCTGTTGGCGACGTTGGTGCTGCTGTTCGGGTTCCAGGGCGAGGCGATCATCGCCCAGCCGCTGGTGATCGCCTTGTTGGCCGTTCCCATCCTGATCCAGGTCTACTTCAACGCCGGCTTGGCCTATTGGCTGAACCGGGCGGCCGGGGAGGCGCATTGCGTGGCGGCACCCTCGGCGCTGATCGGGGCGAGCAATTTCTTCGAACTGGCGGTGGCGGCGGCGATCAGTCTTTTCGGGTTTGGCTCGGGGGCGGCGCTGGCCACGGTGGTGGGGGTTTTGATCGAGGTGCCGGTGA
>JANXSA010000679.1 GCA_025352915.1 Rhodospirillales bacterium
CGCCCGCGCCATCATCGCCGATATGGAACAGGCCCGGCTTGGCAACCTCCCCCGCTGAACGGCCCCCCGCTGAACAGCCGGGCCGCGACCCGCCAGCCGCGGTCGTCGCCCCGCTCTTCGCCCCGCTGACCAGCCAGCGCGGCGTCGGCGAGGCGTTGTCCAAGCTGATCGCGCGCGCCACCGGGGGCACGCGGCTGATCGAGCTGCTGTTCCACCTGCCGGATTCCTACTTCGACCGCCGCGCCCGCCGCAGCATCCGCGACACCGCGCCGGGCGAGATCGCCACCCTGGAAGTCGAGGTCGTCGGCATCGAGCCGGCCGCGACCAGCCGTCAGCCGACCAAGGTCCGCGTCACCGACGGCACCGGCTTTGCCGAGCTGGTGTTCTTCCGCCGCTTTCCCGCCAACCGCCTGATCCCCGGCGCGCGGGTGCTGCTGTCCGGCCGCTTCGGCGACGGCCGGCAGATGCCACACCCCGACTTCATCGTGCCCGCCGACCGGCCGGACCTGTTGCCCGGCATCGAGCCGGTCTGGCCGCTGACCGCCGGCCTGTTCGGCTACCACCTGCGCAAACCTGTGGCGGAGGCGGTGTCGCTTGTGCCCGGCCTCCCCGAATGGCACGACGCCGCGCTGCTGAAGCGCGAGGGCTGGCCCAGTTTCGCGGATGCCCTGCGCGCCCTGCAAACCCCCGCCGAGCTGCCCGGCCTCCAACCCGCCCGCCGCCTGGCCTATGACGAATTGCTCGCCGGCCAGGTGGCGCTGGCGGTGCTGCGCCGGCGCGCCCGCACCCGCCCCGGACGCGCCCTGACCGGCGACGGCAGCCTGCGCCGCGCCGCCTTGACCAATTTCGGCCACGACCTGACCGACGCCCAGCGCACCGCCCTGGCCGAAATCGACGCCGACCTGACCGCCCCGCGCCGGATGCTGCGCCTGCTGCAAGGTGATGTCGGCTCTGGCAAAACCCTGGTGGCCGCCATGGCGATGCTCTCGGCCGTCGAATCCGGCGCCCAGGCGGCGATGATGGCGCCGACCGAACTGCTGGCCCGCCAGCACCACCGCACCCTGTCGCGCATCTGCCCGGTGCCGGTCGAACTGCTCACCGGCTCGGTCACCGGCCGGGCGCGGACCCGCGTGCTGGAGGGTCTGGCCGACGGTTCGGTAAAGCTGGTCATCGGCACCCATGCGCTGATCCAGGAGGGCGTGGTGTTTCATGATCTGGCCGTGGCGGTGATCGACGAACAGCACCGCTTCGGCGTCGAGCACCGGCTCAGCCTCGGCGCCAAGGGCCTGGCCACCGACGTGCTGGTGATGACCGCCACCCCGATCCCGCGCACCATTTTGCTGACCCAATGGGGCGAGATGCAGACCAGCCGTCTCGCCGGCAAACCCGCCGGCCGCCAGCCGATCCGAACCACCATCCACGCTTTGTCCACCCTGCCCGAGATCATCGAGGCGCTGCGCCGCAAGCTGGACGAGGGCGCCCGCGTCTACTGGGTTTGTCCGTTGGTCGAGGAGAGCGCGCTGATCGACCTGGCCGACGCCGAGGCCCGCTACGCCGAGCTGACGCACACCTTCGGGCCGATCGTCGGCCTCGCCCACGGCCGCCAGGACAGTTCGGTGCGCGAAGCCGCGTTGCTGGACTTTGCGAGCGGCCACACCCGCATCCTCGTCGCTACCACCGTGATCGAGGTCGGCGTGGACGTCCCGGAAGCCACCGTGATGGTGGTCGAACACGCCGAACGCTTCGGCCTGGCCCAGCTGCACCAGCTCCGCGGCCGCGTCGGCCGGGGCCGCGACGCCAGCTTCTGCCTGCTGCTGCACGCAATCGACCTGCCCGAAAATGCCCGCCGCCGCCTGACCCTGCTGCGCGACACCGAAGACGGCTTCGTCATCGCCGACGAGGATTTTCGCCTGCGCGGCGGCGGTGATCTTTTGGGCACCCGCCAATCCGGCCTGCCGGGCTGGAAACTGGCCCAGCTCGACCGCGACGAGGACCTGTTGCACATGGCCGGACGCGATGCCGAACTGCTGGTCCAGAAGGACCCGGAACTGCGCACGGAGCGCGGCGAGGCAATTCGGGTCTTGCTGGCGCTGTTCGAACGCGGGGGCGCGGTCAGGACATTGCGGTCGGGGTGAGGGCGCGCCACCTATCCGCCAACCGGACCGCTGCCGTACTGCGTGAGGATGATGCCGGCAACGATCAGCCCCGCGCCCAGCCAGAACACCGGCCGCACCTTCTCGCCAAACATCAGCACGCCCAGTGCCGGCACCAGCACCACGCCGAGCGACATCCACGGATAGGCCTGGCTGAGCGGCATCCGGCCGAGGATCCAGATCCGCAAGACGGTCGAGACGCCATAAAGCGCCAGCGCGCGGTAGAACACCGGCTGCGTCGCCAGCGCCACCAGGTTCTGCCCCGCGGGCAAACCCGCGACCCGCTGCGCGACGAGCTTGAACAGGAACTGGCATGATAACCTAACGCCCTGCCCCCGAGGAGGCGGGCTGCCCACAACGCCGCCGCAGGCTTGCTTGCTCCCCCGATTGCCCTCCCCTTCGCGCCCCCGCTTGCAAACCCCACCCATTGCGCTATCTCCGCCCCTCAGCGCCACATCCCCGGGGGGGAATCACCGTGTCAGCCGACAGCAGCACCCCGCTTATCGAGATCGAGGGGCTGACCAAGCGCTTCGGTGCCTTCACCGCCGTCGATCGCGTCAGCTTCACCGTCGCCCGCGGCGAGGTGCTGGGATTTCTCGGCCCGAACGGTGCGGGCAAGTCCACCACCATGCGCATGCTGGCCGGCTTCATGAACCCGACCGCCGGAACCGCGCGCATCTGCGGCCATGATGTCCAGACCGACAGCGTCGCCGCCCGCCGCACCCTGGGCTTCCTGCCCGAAGGCGCCCCCACCTACCCCGAGATGACGGTCGAGGCCTTCCTCGCCTTCGTCGCCGCCATCCGCGGCTATGGCGGCAAGGAAGCCGGGCGCCGCATCGCCCGCGCCATCGAGCTGACCACCTTGCAAGGCGTCCGCATGCAGCCGGTGGAAACCCTGTCAAAGGGCTTCAAGCGCCGCGTCGGCCTGGCCCAGGCGCTGTTGCATGATCCACCGGTGCTGGTGCTCGACGAACCCACCGACGGGCTGGACCCCAACCAGAAACACGAGGTCCGCGCCCTGATCCAGCAGATGGCGCCCGAAAAGGCGATCGTCATCTCCACCCATATCCTGGAGGAGGTGGGTGCGGTCTGCACCCGCGCCATCGTCATCGCCAATGGCCGCATCGTCGCCGACGCCACCCCCGCCGAGCTGGAAAAACTGCATCCCTCCGGCAAGCTGGACGACGTCTTCCGCGCCCTTACCCTGCCTGCGAAAGCCGCCTGACAGGCGCAACACATTGATCGTCGCCCGGCGCGAACTCGGCGGCTATTTCGCCACCCCGGTGGCCGTGGTGTTCATCGTGATCTTCCTCGCCCTCCAGGGGGTGCTGACCTTCAACCTCGGCAATTTCTTCGACCGCAACCAGGCCGATCTCGCCCCGTTCTTCAACTTCATCCCCTGGGTGTTCCTGTTGCTGGTGCCGGCCATCACCATGCGGCTCTGGGCCGAGGAACGCCGGCTCGGCACCATCGAATTGCTGCTCACTCTGCCGATTACCCAGGGTCAGGCGGTGGTCGGCAAATTCCTCGCCGCCTGGGCGTTCTGCGCCATCGCCTTGGCGCTGACGTTTCCGTTCATCCTGACGGTGAATTTTCTCGGCAAGCCGGATAACGGGGTGATCGCCACCGGCTATCTCGGCGCACTCCTGGTGGCTGGCGCCTTTCTGTCGGTCGGCTCCGCCCTGTCGGCGGCGACCAAGAATCAGGTGATCGCCTTCGTGCTGGCCGTCGCCGTCTGCTTCCTGTTCGCCGTCGCCTCGTATCCGTTGGTCACAGATTTCCTGTCCAAGACGGTGCCGACCCTGGCCGAAGTGGCCCGCCGCCTGTCGGTGGCCGAGCGTTTCCAGGGCTTTACCCGCGGCGTGATCTCGCTGCGCGACCTGGTCTATTTCGCCAGCTTCATCGGGTTCTGGCTCTATCTGAACACCGTCATCGTCGAACATCGCAAGGCGGACTGAGCACATGCGCCGTCTCTGGACCTCTGTCGTCGGCGTGGTGGCCGTGCTGGCCATCCTGGTCGGCGTCAACCTCGTCGCCGAATACCGGCTTTCGCAGACCAAGCTCGACCTGACGCAGCAGCGGCTTTACACGCTCGCCCCGGGCACGCGGAAAATCCTCGCCGAACTCAAAGACACCATCACCCTGCGCTTCTACTATTCGCGCGCCCTGGGCAGCCGCATCCCGATGTACGGGGCATACTCCGACCGCATCAGCGAGATGCTGCGCGAATACGCCTCGGCCTCAGGCGGCAAGATCCGCCTGGAATTCTACGACCCCGAGCCGTTCAGCCAAACCGAGGACCGGGCGGTGGCCTACGGTCTCCAGGGCGTGCCGATCGACCAGTCCGGCGAGCAGGTCTATTTCGGCCTCGCCGGCTCGAACCTGCTGGACGATGAACGCACCGTGGCGTTCTTCCAGCCGGAGCGCGAGCGCTTCCTCGAATTCGACCTGACAAGGCTGATCTATGAGCTGTCGAGCCCGAAGCGGCCACTGATCGGCATCATGTCGTCCCTCCCGGTCGATGGCGACCCGCGCGCCATGATGATGTCGCAGAACCGCGCCGCCGGTCAGCCCTGGGTCGCCACCATGCAACTGCGCCAGGCCTTCGGCGTGCGCAACGTGCCGCTCGACGCACAGGTGATCGACCCGGAGATCCAGGTGCTGCTGGTCGCCCACGCCCAAAATCTGTCGCCCAATACGCTCTACGCCATCGACCAGTTCGTGATGCGCGGCGGCCGGCTGATGGCGATGGTCGACCCGCATAGCGAGGCCCAGGCCGCCACCCCGAACCCGCAAACCGGCCAGCCGCCGAGCGACACCGCAAGCTCCCTCGCCACCCTGTTCGACGCCTGGGGTATCGCCTATGACGGCACCCAGATCAGCGCCGACATCAAGGGCGCCTGGCGCGTCCGCGGCTCGGCCAATGACCGCGCCCAGCCGGTGGACTACGTCGCCTGGTTCAACATCCGCGACGGGCTCAACACCAACGACCCCGCCACCGCCGAGCTGACCCAGGTCACTGTGGCCTCGGCCGGCTCGCTGACCAAGAAGGACGGGGCGACGATCGACTTCACCCCGCTGCTGACGACCTCGGAATTGTCCGGCGTGGTGCCACTGGAGCGGATCAAGAATTTCCCGGACCCCGGCCGCATCCTCGCCGAGTTCAAGCCGGACGGCGTGCGCCGGGTGATCGCCGCCCGGGTGCGCGGCGAACTGGCCTCGGCGTTCAAGGAGGCGCCGCCACCGCCGGCTGACGCGAAAGAGAAAGTAACCCTGCCCGAGCACCGCGCCAAGACCGACGGCACCGCCAACATGGTCGTCGTAGCCGACAGCGACATGCTGGGCGACCGCTTCTGGGTCCGGGTGCAGGAGTTCTTCGGCCAGCAGGAGGCAACCCCGTTCAGCGATAACGGCCCGTTCGTCGCCAACCTGATCGGCACCCTGGCCGGCGGTGACGCGCTGATCGGCCTGCGCTCGCGGGGCACCTCGCTGCGGCCGTTCGACCTGGTCGAAGACATGCAGCGCACCGCGGAGGCGCGCTTTCGTGCCACCGAACAGGAACTGACCAAGCATCTGGACGAGACGCAGAAGAAGCTCACCGAACTGCGCACCGGACGGGGTACGCAGGGCGCGAACGCGGTGATCTCCGAGCAGCAGCGGGAGACCATCGATGCGCTGCGGCGCGACATCACCGACACGCGCGGCAAGCTGCGCAATGTGCAGCTGGAATTGCGGCGCGACATCCGCTCGCTGGAGAACCAGCTGCGGATGTTCAACATCGTGCTGGTCCCCGCGGTGCTGGCGCTGATCGCGATTGTCCTGGGCATCGCCCGGCGGCAACGGCGTGCCCGAGCACGGGCGTGAGGGGGGGCATCGAGATGAGCCGCACGTTCCGCAACACCCTGATCCTCGCCGCCGTCGGCATCGTCGCTCTGTTCGCCGGCTGGCAGTTCGGCACCCCGTCCCAGGGTGGCGGACAGAAGTCGATCGCACCGGGCACGCTGGTGTTCCCTGGCCTGGCCGCCAAGCTGCAAGCGGCGGAGAAACTGACCATCACCACCAAGGGCCACACCATGACCCTGGTGCGGAAAGACGGCATCTGGGGCATCGCTGACCGTGGCGGCTACCGGGCACAACAGGACCGGCTGCGTGAGTTGCTGACCGGTTTGACCGAGCTTCGGGTGACCGAGGCCCGCACCGCTGATCCCGAGCAGTATGACCGGCTCGGCGTGGGCGATCCGAACAAGCCGGTGACCACCGCCAACCTGCTGCGGGTGCTCGGGCCGAATGACAGCGTGATTGCGGAGTTGATCGTCGGCCATCGGCGGGTGCGCACGGCGGGCAATGTGCCCGAGAGCATTTATATCCGGCGTGTCGGTGAGGCGCAGTCGTGGCTGGCCGAAGGGCGGCTTCCGGTGGATGCGGATCCGCAGCTTTGGTTCGAGCGCGAGATCAGCAACATCCGGCGGGAGCAGGTGGCTTCGGTCGTCTCGACACGGGCGGAAGGCACGCTGGAGTTTGGGCGTGACGGCGAGGCGATGGTGCTGAAATCACCGGCGGAGCATCCGAAGCTGGATGAGTACCGGGTCGAAGATGTGTTCCGAGGTCTGGATTCGCTGACGCTGACCGATGTGAAGCCGGCGGCCGAGCAGCCCGGCGAGAAGATCGGCAGCGCCATCTATACCCTGACCGATGGGATGACGGTGACGGTGACGGTGTTCCGTTTGGATGTCGATGTCTGGGCGCAGTTCCAGGCGGCCGGCGAAGGCGAGGCGAAGGCGAAGGCGGACGCCATGAATGCGCGCGTTGCCGGTTGGGCCTATCAGCTTGGCTCATGGAAGGAAAAATCCTTCGTGCCCAAGCTGGAGGAATTGAAGGCGGAAGTGGCTGAGCCGGAGAAGAAAGAAAGCGAGTGAGCCGCGAATACCCCGCCCGACCGATCGTCGGGATTGGCGTGGCCGTGCTGCGCCCGGGCGCAGGGGCTGTGCCCGAGGTGCTGCTGGTGCGTCGGGGCAAGGCTCCGAATATCGGGTCCTGGGCATTGCCCGGAGGCGCGCAGGACCTGGGCGAGACCGCGGCGGAGGGGGCGCGGCGGGAGATCATGGAGGAATGCGGGCTGCTTCTGGGCGAGGTGCACCTGGCGGCGAATGTTGATTCGATCCACCGCGATCCCGATGGACGCGTCCGATATCACTATACCATCATCGATTTCGCCGCCCTGTGGCAGGGGGATGTGGCGGTTGCGGCGGATGATGTGTCCGAGGTGGCTTGGGTCGCGGTCGATGCCCTGGAAGCCTACCAGTTGTGGAGCGAGGCGATTCGGGTGATCGGGATCGCGCGCGGATTGTTGGGCGTTTAGGATGATTCGGACCTTTTTGCTGCTGGCGCTGCTGGTGGCCGGAGGGTGGTTTGCGCCACAGGTGATGGAGGGTGTCGATGGCCCCTGCCCCGCTTTGGACCGGCGCACTGTTGTGGTGCTGGATGCTGAAATCGCCGGATTGCCGCCGGCGATGGCGGCTGATCCGCGGTTGGGACGGGCCCGCTCCATGATGGCCGAGATGCTGGGGGCGACGCGGGGGACGATGGCGGAGGCGGCCATTCGGGAACGCTTCCCGCAGGTGCCGCCCGGCGTTGGCTGCGTGTTTGGCTGGTGGAAGCTGATGGTCGATCCGGATATCGGCGAGGTGTTGCGGACGCTGTTGACGCGATAGTTGGTTGTCGACGTCGGCATCCGGGGCGTAGCCTAGGTCGCCCCAGGAGGTTCCGATGCGTCGCACCATCGTCACGCTGCTGCTGTTGGCCGTTGCCGTGTGGTTCGCGCCGCCGCAGATGGAAGATGTTCCGGGCCAGTGTCGGGCGCTGGAAAGCCTGGTGTTGCGGACGCAGCCGGCTGAGGGAGCGGCGGTGGCGCTGCGGGTGATGCAGTATGCGAAGGAGCGGCATGCGGGGCTGCCGACTGGGGTGGGGTGCGCGATGGTATATTGGGAATTGGTGTTCGACCGCGACCTGTCGCTGTTCCAGGCCGATCGGCGTTGAGGAGTCGTTGCTCAGCAGCGTCGGGTGGAGGTAGGCTCGGTCAGGGCCGCAGAGCCCATAGGCTAGGGGAACACGACCATGGAATTCGGCTATTTCACAATGCCATCGCATCCGCCCGAGCGGAGCCTGAAGGATGGGCATGACTGGGACTTGCAGACCTTTCGCTGGCTCGATGCGATGGGGTTTACGGAGATCTGGATCGGCGAGCATCACACGGCACCGTGGGAGCCGCATCCGGCGCCCGATCTGCTGATCGCGCAGGCGTTGTTGCAGACCAAGCAGATTCGGATTGGACCCGGCGGCTTCCTGTTGCCGTATCATCATCCGGCGGAACTGGCCAACCGGGTGGCGATGTTGGATCACCTGTCCGGTGGACGGTTGAATTTCGGCATTGCGGCGTCCGGGCTGCCGAGCGACTGGGCGATGTTCAATGTCGACGGGATGAGCGGGGCCAATCGGGAGATGACCCGCGAGGCTTTGGCGATCATCCTCAAGCTGTGGTCCGAGCCGGCGCCGTGGGAATTCAAGGGCAAGTTCTGGACGGTGAACAAGCCGGAGATGATGTTCGGCTTCCTCAAGCCGCATATCGTGCCCTTGCAGCAGCCGCATCCGCCGATCGGGGTGGCGGGGCTGTCGAAGAATTCCGATACGCTGAAGATGGCGGGCGAGTTCGGCTATATCCCGATGAGCCTCAACCTCAATCCTGGCTACGTGAAGAGCCATTGGGAGTCGGTCGAGGAAGGGGCGAAACGGTCGGGGCGGATTCCGAACCGGCGGGATTGGCGGCTGGTGCGGGAGATTTTTGTCGCGGATACCGATGAAGAGGCGTGGAAGCTGGCGGTCGAGGGGCCGATGGGGCGGATGATGCGGGAGTATTTCCTGCCGCTGTTGTCGCAGTTCGGGTTCAAGGATTTTTTGAAGCACCATCCGGATGTGCCGGATAGTGATGTCACGGTGGAGTATTGCGCGAAGCATAACTGGCTGATCGGCTCGCCGGAGACCGTCGCGCGGAAGATCGAGGCGGTTTACAACGATGTCGGCGGGTTTGGGCAGTTGCTGGTGTTCGGGTTCGACTATGTCGAGAATCCCCGCGCGTGGGAGAACTCGTTGCGGTTGATTGCCGATGAGGTGAAGCCGCGGACGGCGCATCTGGTGCCGAAGCCTTCGGTGATGGCGGCGCAGTAGGCGGGACTGGGGCGGGGGGCTTCGGCTCCCCGGCCTTGGCCGGCGGTTATTGTTTCGATATCGTAATAAATAGATCGTGCGGCGGCGGCGCGCTAGATGGTGCGAAAAATGAAATTGAGGCCGGTTGGCAGGTGTACGCCGTCGATGGCGGGCTGGGAGGGTCTGGGCCGGAGTGTTGGGAGTGGCGGCGGGGGGATTTTGGCGGCGCGCGGTGGCTTGGGCGCGGGGGCATTTGGGGACTGAAAGACCGGAGGCGGGGTGACGCCGAGGAGGCGGCAGAGCGGGCGCAGGGGGCGGCCGACGGCGCGGGTCCAGTTCTGCGAGGCGGCGGCGAGGATGGCCTGGGTTTCTGGGTCGCGGAACAGGTGTTCGAGATGGGACATGTAGGCGGCGGCCCGGTAGCCGATGATGTGGACCAGCCAGGCATGGCGGCGAGGGATGTAGGGCGCGGGCACGCCGTGGCGGCGGGTTGCACCGGGGTCGCGGACGGGATCGGGGCGCGCTTCGCCGAGGGGGCGGGCGAGCAGGGGGCGGGCGAGCAAGCGGGCGAAGCGGCGGCGCATACGGCTGATGCGGGTCCAGACTGGGAGGGCGAAGCGGCCGAGCAGGTGCTGGTGGGCGCCGATGACGAGCAGGAGGCCGGCGAGGATCGCATCGATGCGGGCGGCCAGCGCCGCGGCCCTATGGGCCGGCGTCTCGGCCGGGGGGCGTGATGCGGGGTCGTTCATGTTATGTTCTATACAGCGGGTGGCGGATGGGTGCAAGCGGGATTTTTGGCGGCATCGCGGTTGGGGCCGAAGAGCCCCCCTCCGGCTCCCCCCGCGAGCAGGGCTATTGCATGGGCCGGACGGCGTGGGTGTAGCAACCCCTCACCCAACCCTCTCCCCCAAGGGGGGAGGGCT
>JANXSA010000688.1 GCA_025352915.1 Rhodospirillales bacterium
TCACCGGACGCTGCATCGATCTGTCTCGGGAGCATGGGCATGACTCAGATGATCCTTCCGCACCCTCAAGTCTAAATTCCCGGGGGGTAGATGTCTCATCTTCATTGGCACGGAGGGGTTTTTTGGTTCTTTTTTTCAAAAAAGAACTTCTTTCTCATCTTCCCAATGGCTCCCCTGCCCCGGTACGTTCGACGATGAGGCCGTAATGCTCGGTGCGGCGATGCTTGGCGAAGTTGAAGATCGAGGATTTGTAGCTCTGGCAGAGGTCGAGGTCGCAGCGGGCGACTTGCAGTTCGTCGCCCAGGGTGACGCAGCGGGTCAGGAGTTCGCCGGAGGGGGCGAAGATGGAGGATTGACCGATCTGGTCGACGCCTTCCTCGACACCGGCCTTGGCAGAGGCAGCGACGAAGGTGCCGTTCTGGTAGGCGCCGGCGGACATGACGATCTCGTTGTGGAAATTGCCGAGGTCGTCGGTTTCCGGCATGGCGGGGTTGTGGACCGGGGTGTTGTAGCCCAGCACGATGAGTTCCACGCCCTGGAGGCCCATGACGCGATAGGCTTCGGGCCAGCGGCGGTCGTTGCAGATCATCATGCCGATGCGGCCGCCGAAGGCGTTCCAGACTGGCCAGCCGAGGTTGCCGACTTCGAAGTAGCGCTTTTCCAGGTTCTGGAAGGGGTGGCCTGGGACGTGGTCATGGCCGCCGGGGAGGTGGATTTTGCGATACTTGCCGATGATCTCGCCGTCCTTGCCCACGAGGATCGAGGTGTTGAAGCGGCGTTTGCGGCCTTCGGAGAAGTCGAGTTCGCAGTAGCCGAGGTGGAAGCCGATGCGCAGGCGGCGGGCGGCGTCGAACAGCGGCTGGACGGCTGGGTTGGGCATGGTGGCTTCGAAGTAGGAGTCTAGTTCCTGCTCGCCTTGGACGAGCCAGTGCGGGAAGAAGGCGGTCAGGGCGGCTTCAGTATAGACAATGAGGTCGCAGCCCATGCGGGCGGCGTCTTCCATCATGGCCAGCAGGCGCAGCACGACTTCCGGGCGGGATTGGCTGCGCGGGATCGGGCCCATCTGGGCGATGCCGACGGTGATGATTCGAGGCATGGTGGTCCTCCCGGGAGAAGCCGGGAGGATGCGGCAGGCGTCAGAGGCTGCGCAAGGCCTGGCAGACCTGGGCCACCTGGTCGTCGGAGAGTTCGGGGAACATCGGCAGGCTGAAGACCTCGGCGCTGGCCTGTTCGCTGGCGCGGCAGGCGGCGGGGCCGAGGGCGACGCGGTCCTTGTAGGCCGGCTGGGTGTGGACGGGCATCGGGTAATGGATGCCGGTGGCGATACCGGCGGCCCGCAGTTTCGCCTGGATGGCGGCGCGGTCGGGACTGCGCGTCACGTATTGGTGAAAGACATGGCTGGCGCCGGCGCGGCGGGTGGGGGCGGCGAGGCCGGATGGCAGGGCGGCGTCGTAGGCGGCGGCGATCTGCTGGCGGCGGGCGTTGTTGGCGTCCAGCCGGGTGAGTTTCACGCGCAGGATGGCGGCCTGGATTTCGTCGAGGCGCGAATTCACCCCGCATTCGTCGGAGATGTAGTGCTGATGCCAGCCATACTGGCGCAGGGCGGCGATCCTGGTGGCCAAGGCGTCGTTGTTGGTGGCGAGTACGCCGCCATCGCCCAACGCGCCGAGGTTCTTGGTGGGGTAAAGGCTGAAGGTGGAAATTTCGGTGAAAGTGCCGACTTTCTGGTTGCCCCACATGGCGCCGTGGGCCTGGCTGCAATCCTCGATCACCGGGATGCCATGCTTGGCGGCGATCGCCATAATGGCGGGGAGGTCGACGGCCTGGCCGTAAAGATGAACCGGGATGATGGCCTTGATCGGCGGCAGGCCGGCGGGTGGGCGGGCCAGGACGGCGGCGAGTTCGGCAGGGTCCATCGTGTAATGGAGAGGGTCGATGTCGATCAGTACCGGGATGGCGCCGACCATCTCGACGGCGGCGACGGTGGCAACCGCGGTGTGGGCCACGGTGGCCACCGCACAGCCCGGGCCAATGCCGAGGCCGCGCAGGGCCAGGGCCAAGGCGTCAGTACCGTTGGCGCAACCGATGGCGCGCGCGGTGCCCATCCAGGCGGCGTATTCGGCCTCGAACGCTTTTCCCTCGGCGCCGAGAATGTACCAGCCGGAGGTGAGCGCGCGGGCGACGGCGGCATCGATCTCGGCCTGTTGCGCGCGATAGCCGGCGCCGGGATTGGCCTGGGGGACGGTGATGGGGGCGGTCATGGCAGCCTCAGGATGGTTGAAGGAAGGTCTTCTTTTTCTGAAGAAAAAGAAGGGCGGATTCAAGTTTGGGAGCGAACGCCACCGGGCGACCCTATAGGATAGGGTGTCTGGATGACGATTTCTCGACGCAAGCTGACGATGTTTGATCGAACACTGATAGCGGTTCGGTTG
>JANXSA010000692.1 GCA_025352915.1 Rhodospirillales bacterium
GTCATATATAATTGCTAACTATGGAAACACTCGCAACGCTACTCACCGCCGTCCTGAAAGGAATGCGCCTAGCCCTCGGCCCATACGTAAACAGCGCCCAAACGCCCGTACTCCGCCTCGCCTATGACCGCATCGCCCGCGCCGCCACCCGCTTCCAAGCCCTCTTCACCCGCTGGCAGACCAACACCCTGCCCACAACGCGCAACCGCCCCGCCCAATCCCGCCAGCGCGCGCCCAAACCCTACTTCCCCGCCGGCCGCGCCTGGCTCGCCGGCAGCACCGACCACCACGTCCGCGGCCGCGCCAGCCAACTCGAACACCTCCTCAGCCACCCCGACATGCCCAAATTCCTCGCCGCCGCCCCCCAAGCCGGCAAAATCCTCCGCCCCCTCTGCCACATGCTCGGCATCACCATGCCACCAACCTTACTTCCCTCCCCCCGTCCCCCACGGCAGGAGCCGGAGGGGGGTACTCCCCGCCAACCCAAGCCCCCCAAACCCAAACTCCCGCCCCTCCTCCCCCTCTACCCGCAGCGTCGCCCCCGCCCGCTCCCGTTCATGAATTTCAGCAAAAAACCGCCCCCCGTCTGACAAGGAAACCGCACGGCCATATTATTACGATAACGAAACTTTATCCAACAGCAGCGCCCCCGAAGCATCCACCGTTACCCGCCAATCCGGCGGCACCAGCGTCGTCGCATCCAACTGCGTCAAAATCGCCGGCCCATCAAAAACCGTCCCCGCCCCCAACGCCTCCCGCGCCAACACCGGCGTCGCCCGCGTCCCACTAGCAAAATGCACCTCCCGCATCGCCAACGCCGCCGGCATCGGACCGGCCGTCAACCGCGGCAACACCGGCGCCGGCAACTTCCCCACCGCCTCCACCCGCAACGTCACCAACTCCACCGGCGCCTCCAGCACAAACCCGTACAGCGCCTGGTGCGCCGCCCGAAACCCCGCCAGCGCCGCCCCGACACTGCCGCCAAAGCCAACAGCCAATTCCCCGCCCTGCCCCTCGTACCGCATCAGCGCCACCTCCTCGGCCACCCGATCCACCACCGCCACCTGCTCGCCCTCGAACCACGCATCAGCGGCAGCATGCAACTCCGCCAACACCACCCGCGCTTCCCCATCCCCAGGAAGACCCGCCGACGCCAAAGTCCGATGGAACTCGGTCCGCAAATCCGCCGCCAACAACCCCTCGGCACACAACACCCCCGGCGCCGGCGGCACCAGGATCGTCGTGATCCCCAACAAATCCGCCAGCGCACACCCATGCAACGGCCCCGCGCCGCCAAACGGCACCAAGGCAAACGCCCTGGGATCATGCCCCCGCTCAACCGAGACCACCCGGATCGCCCCCACCATGTTGCTATCCGCAATCGCCAGGATACCCCGCGCCGCCGTATGCAAATCCAACCCCAGCGGAACCGCAACATTATCCCGCACCGCCGCTTCCGCCTTCGCCGGGTCAAGCCGCATCCGCCCCCCCAACAACTCCGGCGGCAAATGCCCCAGCACAATATGCGCGTCGGTCACCGTCGCCTCAGTCCCGCCCAACCCATAACAAGCCGGCCCCGGCTCCGCCCCAGCACTCGCCGGCCCCACCGTCAACGCTCCATCACGCACCTTCGCAATCGACCCGCCCCCGGCCCCCACGGTCACCATATCCACCATCGGCAACGGCAACGGCCAATCCCCCACCCGCCCCTGCTGCGTCAGCCCGATCCGCCCATCCTTGATCAAACAGATATCCGCACTCGTCCCCCCGATATCCACGGTGATCAGATCACTGACCCCCGCCGCCCGCGCCACCTCCCGCGCGCCCACCACCCCCGCCGCCGGCCCCGACAATGCCGTGACCGCCGGCGCCCGCCGAATGGTAGCCGCCCCCGCCACCCCGCCATTGGATTGCATCAACAACAACGGCGCCTTCACCCCATCCTCCGCCAACCGCTGCTCCAACCGCGCCACATAGGTCGACACCGCCGGCATCACCGTCGCATTCAAGATCGTCGCCAGACTCCGCTCAAACTCTCGCACCACCGGCAACACATCGATCGACGCCGTAACCGCCACCCCCGGCAACGCCGCCCGCAACAGCTCCGCCACAAGCCGCTCATGTTCCGGATGCGAAAAACTATGCAGCAGGCAAACCGCCACCGCCTGCACCCCCAACCGCCGGCACGCCTCCGCCGCCTCGGCCACCGACGCCTCGTCCAGCGGCGTCAGCACCTCCCCCCCAGGCCCCACCCGCTCGACCACTTCCAGAATCCGCGCCGGCGGCACCGGCCGCGCCGGCTTCACCCAGGCCCACAGATTCGCCCGCCGCGGAATATCCTGCCGCCCGATCTCCAGCACATGGCGAAACCCCTGCGTGGTCACCAGCGCCGCCCGCGCCCCCTTGCCCTCCAGGATCATGTTGGTGGCAACCGTGGTCCCGTGCAGCACCCGGGTGATCGAAGCAGCCTCCGCCCCCGCCGACTCCAGCGCCAGCCGGACCCCATTGATGAAAGCTCGGCTGGGATCGGCCGGGATCGACGGCGTCTTCGCCCGCCACGCCTGGCCAGTCACCGGGTTCTGTAGCGTCACATCGGTGAAAGTACCGCCGATATCGACGGCAACGGAAAGCTGGGTATCAAACAAGGGCATCGACATACTCGGTACGGTGAAAAGCCCGGCTGGCCGGGCGGGTCGCGCGGGCAATAGCGGTAGCCGCCATATCGAGCATGCCCTCGCGGATGATCACGCCATACTGGCGCCGGGCCGCCTCGACCGAGACAAACCCGTCAAGCACATCGGCCAGCACCCGCTCCGGTGCCCGGTCATACGGATGGCCATGCCCCCCCCCGCCCCCGGTCTCCAGCCGCAGCACATCGCCTTTCTTCAGCCCATTACCATCCGAAAGCGGCCGCAACAGCCGCTCATCGGCCTGCCCGGGATTGACCACCGCCCGCCCGGTGCCACCGGACATCCCGCCATCGGTGCCCCACGGCGGCACCACAACGCTATCAATACGCACCGCCAGAACGGCATGATCGGCCAGGATTTCATACTCGCGCACAATCCCGCAGCCGCCACGATGCCGCCCCGGCCCACCGCTGTCGCGATGGATCGCATAGGTGTTCAACCGCACGGGATAACCCTGTTCCAGGAACTCGACCGGGTAATTCTCCTGCGCCACGAAATACACGGCATCCGTCCCATCCGCCGTCGGCCGCCCGCCATAGCCAACCCCCAACCCGTCCGACAACAGGAACGGTTTTCCCGCGGCCATCCCGCGCATCAGGATGATGATATAAGCGCTATGCGCGGCCGGGGCCGGAGCGCCGGCAACGTTGATCAGGCCATTCAACGCGGCCAGCACCCGCATCATTGTCATGCCACGCATGCCCAAAGGCGCCGGCGCGCGCGGAAACAACAACGAGCCCTCACGCAAAATCACCTCGTCCAATGCCCGTGCCCCGCCGGCATTGACCACCTGGCTCGGGTCACCACCGAGGAAAGCGAGCGCAAACGCCGTGCCCGGCATGTCGGGGTTCATCAGGTAGTTCACCGGACCCGGCGCCTGATCATCGGTCTCGCTCGCATCCAGGATGAACCGGTCATCCGCCGTCCGGGTCAGCGCAAAGCGGATATGCAGCGGCCCCGTCCCATGCCCATCGCTGTCGATGGCATCAGTGAACCGATGCGTGCCAACCGGAAACGTCTCGCGCAACTTTTGGCGCACCAGCGCCTCGGTACGCGCCAGCAACTGCCGCAGCGCATCCGCCAGCACATCGGCGCCGAACCGCATCGTGATCTCCTGCATCCGTCGCACCCCGAGATCGACCGCGCCGAGCAAGGCACGGGTATCGCCCTTGCACGTCTCGGGATAGCGCGAGTTGCGGTAGAAGATGTCCAGCGCGGCGGTGTTGGTGGCGCCTCGATCGATCAGCTTGGTTGGCGGGATGATGATGCCCTCCTGGAAATGGTCGGTGGCATCCGGCGAAATCGAACCCGGCCGCAGCCCGCCGACATCGGAGAAATGCGCCCAGCCCATGACGAAAGCCACCCGCCGGCCCTCGTGGAACACCGGCGCCAGGAACACCTGATCGTTCGTATGCGAAACGGCACCGCGGCTGCCGTAGCAGTCGCTGTACCAGTAGAGGTCGCCGGGCTGGATGGTCTCGATCGGGAATTTCTGGAACACCGGGGTGCAGACATCGCCGAACACCGGGACGTTGGAGCCCACCGCCATCACGCCGTTGGCGTCGATCAGCGCCGTGTAGAAATCCTTCTTCTCGCGGATGAAGGCGGAAATCGCGGTGCGTTCGAGCAATGCCTCCATCTCGGCCTGGGCGGCGCGGATGGCACCGCGGATGATTTCCAGAGTGACGGGGTCGCAGGGATTCATCCAAGACTCCTCAAGAAGAAAGGCCAGGGCGCCGCCCTGGACCCGCTGGGGCCGGCGGCCCCAGACCCCCTAACTAAGATGACAGGCTACGCGACGGGTGTCGCCGGTGTCGCGCAAGACAGGTGTTTCGGCTTCGCAACGCGGCATGGCATGCAGGCAACGGTCGCGGAAGGCACAGCCGGCGCCTCCGGTGGGGGTGTCGGACAGGGCGCCCTTGATCGGCAAGGCTGCACGGTCCTGGTCAACGCGGGGGACCGGAACGGCGGCGACCAGGGCGGCGGTGTAGGGGTGGCGCGGCGACGCAATCAAGGCAGCGGTCGGGCCTTCCTCGACGACCTGGCCGAGATACATCACCATCGTGCGCTCGCAGACGTAACGGATCAGGGCGAGGTCGTGGCTGATGTAGATGGCGGCGAGGCCGAGATCGTCGCGGGCGGCGCGCAGCAGGTTGAGAATGCCGGCACGGACCGAGACGTCGAGCATCGAGACCGGTTCGTCAGCGACGATCAGCTTCGGGCCGGGGATCAGGGCGCGGGCGAGGACCACCCGCTGGAGCTGGCCACCGGAGAGTTCGTGCGGGTATCGGTCAAGCCAGGCCTCGGCAGGGGTGAGGCGGACGCGGGCCATCACGGCATCGATGCGCGCCGCGTGCTCGGATTCCGCAACGCCGAAATTGCGCAGCGGTTCGGCCAGGGTGCGGCGGATGGTGAAGCGGGGATTCAGCGCGTCGAACGGGTTCTGGAACACCAGTTGGGCGCGGGCGCGAAACGGCAGCAAGGCACTGCCGCGGCGATGGGTAATATCCTCGCCATCGAAGAGCACCTGTCCAGCACTGGGCTCTTCCAGGCGCAGCAGCATGCGAGCGGTGGTGGTCTTGCCGCAGCCGGACTCGCCGACAATGC
>JANXSA010000719.1 GCA_025352915.1 Rhodospirillales bacterium
CACAACGGACGGTCGGCGGGGCGGCGCTCGGCGCCGGCGCCGGGGCGGCGTTGGGCGGCATGGCCGGCGGCGGCCGGGGCGCACTGACCGGCGCGCTCATCGGCGGTGCCGTCGGTGCTCTTGGCGGCGCCGCCACCACCCCCTCACCGGATTACGACCAGGGGCAGCCGCGCTATTACGATGATCGGCCGCCGCCGGAGTACGATCAGGCCGAACCGGAACCCGGATACTACGCGCCGCAGCCCGGCTACTACGCGCAGCCGCAGCCCTACTACCAACACCAGCCAGGATACTACTATGCACCGCCCAGGCCGCAGTACCGTCCGTATCGTTACTGATGTTGTTTCGATGCACGGAGATTGGCAGATGAGAATGCGGATGTTCCACAACGCGGTGATCCTCGCGGCGTTCGCCTGTCTGGCGGCACCCGGCGCGCGCGCCGAAACCACGGAGATCTACCGGTCAGGCCTGTGGTCGGCCTACAGCGGCACAGCCGCGGATCAGCGACGGGTTTGCGGCATCGCCACGGCCGGTGCGGACGGCCGGCGGGTGGCGATCCAGCAATACTCCGGCATGCCGGGGCTTGAGCTAGAACTGAGCAAGGACAGTTGGACGATCCCCGACAACACGCCGGTGACGGTGCAGTTGAAGTTCGACTACCGTGACCAGGTGCAAGGCCAGATGACCGGGTCCGGACGCGCCATGGCGATGCAGATGCCCTATGAACAGTCATTGGCATTCATCCGCGCGCTGCGCGATAGCCGGGTGTTGCAGGTGTTTTTTCCGGACGGCAATGAAATGGTGTGGACCGGTGGCCTGGCCGGCAGCGCCAGGGCCATCGATGCATTGAACACCTGTGCCGCGGCGCTGGAACCTTCGGCACCGACGCAACCATTTCAACCCAACCCCATGCCCCCGCCAGCGCCGGACAGTACCGCGCCGACCCAACCGTTTCCCGCGCCCGTGGTTCCGCCGCGACTGCGCCTCTAGATCGCCGAGACAGTCGGGAATATCGACCGGCAGGTATCCTCGCTTTGCCCGTTGCCAGGCACCAGCCCGGCGCGCGATACCGCCCGTCCAGGATGCTGGAAGAGTCGGCATTCCGGACGCCTGATACCGGCCGCATCGCACCACGCTGTGAACAGATGCCCAAGGGCGTTCCTGGCCATGCTACCAATCGTCACCGCATTCATTTGCATGCGATGACTATCAACGCGACCCGGACCGAGAACGCCGCCATGACCGAGCCCCTCCACCACGCCGCCCATTGGGGCGCCTTCACCGGCGTCGTCGAGAACAACCGCCTAAAATCCATCATCCCCCCGCCAGGCGACCCCGCCCCGCCCCCGATCCTCCAGGGCATGCCCGCCGCCCTGCACTCGCCCCTCCGCATCGACCGCCCGCACGTCCGCAAGGGCTGGCTCAACGGCGACCGGAAGGGCAACACCCCCCGCCGCGGCACCGAGCCTTTCATCCCCATCTCCTGGGACACCGCCACCAGCCTCGTCGCCGCGGAAATAGCCCGCATCCGCGACTCCCACGGCGCCCGCAGCATCTTCGGCGGCTCCTATGGCTGGGCCTCCGCCGGCCGCTTCCACCACGCCCCGAGCCAGCTCCACCGCCTGCTCGCATCCGCTGGCGGCTACACCGGCCAGGTCACCAATTATTCTTACGCCGCCGGCATGACCCTGATGCCGCACATCGTCGGCGGAATGGACATCGTCGACCGCCCGGTCATCGCCTGGCCCGACATCATCGCCCATGCCAAAATCCTCGTCTGCTTCGGCGGCATCACGCTGCGGAATGGCCAGGTCAACGCCGGCGGCGGCGCCCGCCACGAAATGGGCCTTTGGCTGCGCCGCGCCGCCGCCGCCGGCATCCGCCTCATCAACCTCTCCCCCATCCGCGCCGACATGCCGCCCGACATCCAAACCGAATGGTGGCCGATCCGCCCGGGCACCGACACCGCGATGATGCTCGCCCTCGCCCACGTCCTGATCGCCGAAAACCGCATCGACCAGCATTTCCTCGCCCGCTGCACCACCGGCTACAGCCAACTCCGCGACTACATCACCGGCAAAGCCGACGGCATCGCAAAAACCCCCGAATGGGCCGCCACCGAAACCGGTCTAGCAGCCGCCGACATCACCGCCCTCGCCCGCGCCCTGGCCACCACCCCAAACATGCTCACCGCCGCCTGGTCGCTGCAACGCGCCGAGGCCGGCGAACAGCCGTACTGGATGCTCGCGGCACTCGCCGCCATGCTCGGAAAAATCGGCCTCCCCGGCCAGGGCTTCACCTTCGGCCTCGGCAGCGAAAACGGCATGGGCGGCGCCCGCATCATGCTCCCCTCCGTCACCCTCCCCGCCCTGCCCAACCCGGCCAACAGCTACATACCCGTCGCCCGCATCACCGACATGCTCGAACGCCCCGGCGACGTGGTGGATTGGAACGGCCGCCGCATCACCTACCCCGACACGAAATTGATCTGGTGGGCCGGCGGCAACCCTTTCCACCACCACCAAGACCTGAACCGCCTGCTACGCGCCTGGGCGCGGCCAGAATCCATCATCGTCAGCGAACCCTGGTGGACCCCAACCGCCCGCCTCGCAGACATCGTCCTGCCCGCCACCACCACCATGGAACGAAACGACATCGGCTCCGGCTCGCTCGACCGCCACATGCTGGCGATGAAACAACTCGTCCCGCCCCAGGCCCAGGCGCGCAACGAATTCGACTACATGAGCGACATCGCCGAAGCCCTCGGAATCCGCCCGCGCTATACCCAGCAACGCAACGAAGACGCCTGGCTGCGCGCCATGTACGGCCGCGCCCGCGACGCCTACGCGAAAATGCACGTCGATATCCCCGACTTCGACACCTTCTGGGCCCAAGGCACGCTCGAAATCCCCGCCCCCGCCCGCCCCATCGTCGCCTTCAGCGAATTCCGCGCCGACCCCGACGCCGCCAAGCTCAACACCCAATCCGGCCGCATCGAACTCTTCTCCGAACGCATCGCCGCCTTCGCCTATGACGACTGCCCCGGCCACCCGGTCTGGCGCGCGCCGCAGGAATATCTCGGCACCGCCAAACCCGGCCAACTCCACCTGCTGACCGTCCAGCCCAGCACCCGCCTGCACAGTCAACTAGACATGGCCCCGCTCTCCCTGGCCTCGAAAATTCACGGCCGCGAAGCCATCCAGATCAACACCCAGGACGCCGCCGAACGCGGCATCAAATCCGGCGACATCGTCCGCGTCTCCAACCGCCGCGGCGCCTGCCTCGCCGGCGCCGTGCTAACCGACGGCCTCCTGCGCGGCGTCGCGGTCCTGCCCACCGGCGCCTGGTTCAACCCCCAAGGCAACCTCTGCATCCACGGCAACCCCAACGTCCTGACCCGCGACGCCGGCACCTCTAAACTCGGCCAAGGCCCCATCGCCCAATCCTGCCTGGTCGAAATCGCCCCCTTCACCGGGCCGCTCCCACCAATCACCGTCCACACCCCGCCAGAGATAGAAGAAACAAGCACTTCTTTTTGAAAAAAGAAGCAAAAACTTTCATCCATTTATCCCCAATTTCGTCATCCTGAGCGAAGCGAAGGATCCACACTTTTTACTTCCTTGCTCACCTTCCTTTCCTTCCCTCCCCCCGCTCGCGGGCTAAGGGATGCACAGATCGTCCTAATCGTTTGACCGGCTCGGCTTGGCTGTGATTCGCTCATTGTACAGCGTGCGAGGGGCGGGATCATGGCGGCGATAAGCGACTTTGCGCTGGGCGTGTTCGGCGACGAGCGCCTGG
>JANXSA010000004.1 GCA_025352915.1 Rhodospirillales bacterium
CGACCGGGGGTGCCGCCTCGGCAGCAGCAGGGCCGGAGCCGAAGACGCTGACCGCTCCCTCCTGCAGCTGCGCCTTCCACGCCGTGATCTGGTGCGGGTGCACGTCAAACAGCTTGGCCAGTTCGGCAAGCGTCTGCTCACCCTTGATCGCCGCCAACGCCACCTTCGCCTTGCAACTCGGGCTACGCGTCCGTCGTGTTCGCTTCGTCATGTTCGCTCCTGATCCGCGGCAAAATCGCCGCTGTCAGACAGGAAATCCACCTATCGGGCTGTCCGAATTTCCCGAGCCACCTCTCCTTCGCCTGGCTCGGCCGCTGCCGCAGACTCGCCAAGGACTTCGAGGCATGCATCGAAAGTGCCGCCGCATGGCTCGTCCTCGCCCACATACGGCTACTCACGAGGCGGCTGGCGAGGCCCTACGGAAGGTGCGAATTTTGAATCAGACTCTGAGAGATTGCAGACGGCGCCTTGGTGACCTAGCGTCCCCTGCGAAGCCCCGGGCCGTGCGGCCCGCAACAGGGAGTGTGGTGCGATGGCGTCAAGGCGACAGGTAATCGGCTCGGCGGCGGCGATGCTGGCGGGTGCGACCATGGGGATGCCCCGGTCGGCGCGCGCGCAGCAGAAGCGCGGTGGCATTCTGACCGCGATCCTGAACCCGGAGCCGCCGCTGCTGGTGCTCGGGCTGAACCAGCAGGCGCCGACGCAGTTGGTGGCCGGCAAGATCTACCAGGGGTTGCTGCGCTACGATTTCGCGCTCAAGCCGCTGCCCAGCCTGGCGAAATCGTGGACGGTGTCGCCGGATGGGCTGACCTATACGTTCAAGCTGGAGGAGGGGGTGAAGTGGCATGATGGGCCGCCGTTTACCGCCGAGGACGTGGTGTTCAGCTGTGCCAAGTTCCTGCCCGAAGTGCATCCGCGGGCGCGGGCCACCTTCGATCGCTGCGAAAGCATCACCGCGGTCGACAAGTTCACCGTGGCGTTCAAGCTGAAGGCGCCGTTCGAGCCGTTCCTGTACGCCTTCCTGCCGGCCGGCGCGCCGATGATGCCCAAGCACATCTATGACGGCAGCGATTTTCGTGCGAACCCGAAGAACGCGACGCCGATCGGCACCGGGCCGTTCAAGTTCAAGGAATGGGTGAAAGGCAGCCACATCCACCTGGTGCGCAACGACGAGTACTGGAAGCCGGGCCGGCCGTTCCTCGACGGCGTGACCTATCGCGTGATCCCCGATGCCGCGGCGCGGGCGCTGGCGGTGGAGACCGGGCAGGTCGATCTGGCGCAGGGCAACGACGTGGAGGCGTTCGATGTGCAGCGCCTGGCCGCGTTGCCGCATATCGAGCTGTCGCGGAAAGGCTATGAGACAGTGGCGCCGATCTCGTGGATCGAGCTGAACCATCGTGGCGCGCCGATCAGCGACAAGCGCTTCCGCCAGGCGATGATGCACGCGATCGACCGCGACTTCATCGTCAAGAACGTGTTCTTCGGCCTTGGCCGTGTGGCGCACGGGCCGATCAACACCGCGACCCGGTTCCATGACGCGAAGTCGGTGAAGCACTACGCCTACGACCAGAAGAAGGCGACGGCGCTGCTGGACGAGATGGGGCTGAAACCCGATTCCGGCGGCATCCGGGCGCGCATCAAGATGATGGTGCTGCCCTATGGCGAGGTGTGGGTGCGCCAGGCGGAGTTCGTGAAGCAGGCGCTGCGTCGTGTGGGCATCGACGTGACGCTGGAAAGCAACGACGCCGGCGGCTGGGTGAAGCGGATCGGCGATTGGGATTACGAGACCAGCTTCGATTTCGTCAGCCAGTTCATGGACCCGGCGATGGGGGTGGCGCGCACCTATATCTCCAGCAATATTCGAAAAGGCGTGCCGTTCACCAACACCATGGGCTACGTGAACAAGCGGGTGGACGAGTTGTTCGACGCCGCACCCAAACAGACCGATCCGGCCCGCGCGCAGGCGATGTACAGCGAGGTCCAGGCCATCCTCACCGAGGACGTGCCGGTGATCTGGCTGACCGAGCTGGAATTTCCCGTGCTGATCAACAAGAAATTCCGCAACGTGAACATCGACGCCAACGGGCCGGCCAGCGAGTTCGACGAGGCGCATTTGGCCTAGGCGCCTACGCGCATGGGTGGACGGCTCGGCTATATCGGCCAGCGGCTGGTCAAGGCCGTTTTCGTCATCCTCGGCATCATCGTGCTGAACTTCCTGCTGATCCGGCTGGCACCTGGCGATCCCGCCATGGTGCTGGCCGGCGAGGCCGGCGCGGCGGACGCCAAATTCGTGGCCGATCTGCGCCGTGAGTTCGGGCTCGACCAGCCGCAGTGGCGGCAGCTGCTGATCTACATGCAGGGAATCCTGAGCTTTGATCTCGGGTTTTCGTATCGTCAGAAGCAGCCGATCCTGGATCTGATCATGCAGCGGCTGCCGCAGACGATCCTGTTGACCGGCACGGCGTTGACCTTCGCCATTGTGGTGGGCGTGTCGCTGGGGGCGCTGGCGGCGCGCCATGTCGGGACCTGGTGGGATTCGGCGATCACCACGCTGGCGCTGCTGGTTTATGCCATGCCGCAATTCTGGCTGGGGCTGATGCTGGTGCTGCTGTTTTCGGTGCAGCTGGGCTGGCTGCCGACCTTTGGCATGAATACCATCAGCGCCAACTATACCGGGATTGACCATGCGCTCGATGTCGGGCGGCATTTGATTCTGCCGTCGCTGACGCTGGGACTGTTTTTCATGGCGGTCTACGCCCGGCTCACCCGGGCCTCGATGCTGGAGGTGGCGGACCTCGATTTCGTGCGCACCGGGCGGGCCAAGGGGCTGCCGGAGGGGCGGATCCAGCGGCGCTATATCCTGCGCAACGCGCTGTTGCCGGTGGTGACCTATGCCGGGTTGCAGGCGGGGTATCTGATCGGCGGGTCAATCCTGATCGAGACGGTGTTCGCCTGGCCGGGCATCGGGCGGCTGGCGTTCGAGGCGGTGCTGGTGCGCGACTATAATCTGCTGCTGGGCATTTTCATCGTCGCCTCGGTGATGGTGATCGCCTTCAACCTGCTGACCGACGTGCTGTACACTATCGTCGATCCGCGCATCGAGCTGGACACCTGATGGACTTCCTGCGCCGGTTTTCGCGCAACAAGGGTGCGGTGGTCGGCGCTGTGGTGCTGGCCTGCGTCGTGATGATCGCGCTGCTG
>JANXSA010000066.1 GCA_025352915.1 Rhodospirillales bacterium
CCGGCCGGCGGCCGAGGTGACTGACCTGACCGGGCTGTTGCGGCATTTCTTGCGCAACGAGGTGGCCGAGCTGGACCAGCATGGTGTGCGGCTGCGGGTGATCGGCGATCGCAGCCGCTTTGATAGCGACATCCAGACCGAGCTGGTGGCCGCCGAACAGCGGACGGCGGGGAACGGCAAGCTGAACCTGGTGGTGGCGTTGTCATATGGCGGGCGGGCGGAAATTGTCGCCGCCGCGCGCGCCGTGGCCGAGGCGGCGCGGGATGGCAGCCTCGATCCCGCCGCGTTGACCGAGGAGATGTTTGCCGGGCTGTTGTCGACCACTGGTATTCCCGACCCGGACCTGATTATCCGCACCTCGGGCGAGCAGCGGTTGTCGAATTTCCTGTTGTGGCAATCGGCCTATGCCGAGCTGGTGTTCCTGGACGTGCTGTGGCCGGATTTCGGGCCGGCGCATTTTGGCGAGGCGCTGGCCGAGTTCAACCGGCGCGAACGGCGGTTTGGGGCTCGCCCTGGCTGAGATGCGCCCTTCTGTCTCGTCGCGCTGGTCCGATCTGCGTTTGCGGGTGGCCTCGGCGGCGGTGTTGTTGCCGGTGGCGCTGGCCTGTTTGTTTGCCGGTGGTGTGGCGTGGCTGGCGCTGGTGCTCGCTGCCACGGTTGCGCTGTTGTGGGAGTGGTGGCGGCTGTGGCGGCTGAAGCCCGGCCCGATCCCGGCGCTGACGCTGCTGGCGGGTTGGTTTTACATGATTTTGGGCGCGGGCTCGCTGTACTGGCTGCGCAGCGATCCGGTGGCCGGATTGATCGACGTGCTGTTTTTGCTGGTGGTGGTGTGGTCCAGCGACATCGGCGCCTATGTCGCCGGGCGGCTGATCGGCGGGCCGAAGCTGGCGCCGGCAATTTCGCCGGGCAAGACCTGGTCGGGGGCGGCGGGCGGGCTGCTGTGTGCGATGTTGATCGGATGGCTGGTGTCGCGGGCGCTCGCCCCGGGGCCGATTTCCCACGCGCTGATTGTCGGCGCCGGGCTGTCGGTGGCGTCGCAACTGGGTGATCTGTTGGAAAGCGCGCTGAAGCGGCATTTCGGCGTGAAGGATTCAAGCCGCCTGATCCCCGGCCATGGTGGCGTGTTCGACCGGTTGGACGGGGTGCTGGCGGCCGGGCCGGTTGCGGTGCTGCTGGCGGCGATTCTCGGGCCGGGGGTGGAGTTGTGGCGATGAGCGGTCCGCGCAGTATCACCGTGCTGGGCAGCACCGGCAGCGTTGGCACGCAAACCATTGATCTGATTGCCGCGGCACCCGATCGCTACCGGGTGCGCGCGCTGGTCGCCGGCCGCAATGCCGCATTGCTGGCCGCCCAGGCGCGACAGTTGGGCGCCGAAATGGCGGTATTGGCCGACCCGTCCGGGCTCGCTGAACTCCGCGCGGCCCTCGCCGGCACCGGCATTCGCGCCGAATGCGGCCCGGAGGCGGTGCTGGCTGCCGCGGGCCTGGGGGCCGACTGGACGATGGCGGCGATCACCGGGGCGGCCGGATTGCCGCCCACCTTGGCCGCGATTCGCGGCGGCGGCGTGGTCGCGCTGGCCAACAAGGAGGCGCTGGTTTGTGCCGGCGAGATCATGCTGGCGGCGGTGCGGGCGCATGGCGCCACCCTGTTGCCAGTGGATTCCGAGCACAACGCGATCTTCCAGTCGATGGCCGACGGCAATCATGGCGGCGTGGAGAAAATCGTGCTGACTGCCTCCGGCGGGCCGTTCCGCACCGCCAGCCGCGAGGAGATGGCGCGCGCCACGCCCGAGGCGGCGCTGCGCCATCCCGTCTGGTCGATGGGCGCCAAGATCAGCATCGACAGTGCGACGATGATGAACAAGGCGCTGGAAATCATTGAGGCTGCACGCATTTTCGGCCTGCCGAGCGAGCGCATCGGGGTGCTGATCCACCCGCAATCGGTGATCCACGGCCTCGTTCATTACTGCGACGGCAGCGTGCTGGCGCAGCTTGGCAGCCCGGATATGCGGGTGCCGATCGCCCATACCCTGGCCTGGCCGGGCCGGATTGCCACCCATGCGCCGCGCCTTGACCTCGCCGCCGTCGGCCGGCTGGAGTTCGCCGAGCCCGACCTGGAACGCTTCCCGGCGCTGCGCCTGGCGCGCGAGGCGCTGGCGGCCGGCGGCGGCGCCTCGGCGATCATGAGTGCCGCCAACGAGGTTGCGGTCGATGCCTTTCTGGGCCGCCGGATCGGCTTCCTGGACATCGCCGCGGTGGTGGAGCAGGTGATGCAGCAACTCGGTGCGCCACCGGCCGATACGCTGGAGGCGGTTTTGACGCTGGATGCCGCCGCGCGTGCCGCCGCGACGGTTCGCATTGGCGCCCGCCCCGCCGCCTAGCTGGCCCAGGGGGAGGATTGCGAAGAATCCAGGGGGAGGATTGCGAAGAATTCAGTAGGCAACCGCCGGTTGCTGCGGCATGTCCGCCCAATCCGGCCGCGGCCGGCCTGCCATGGGAGTTGCCGTGTTCGACCTTTTGCCGTCGCCGCTTGATTCGATCCTCGCCTTTATCGTGGTGCTGGGTGTGCTCGTGTTCATCCACGAACTCGGCCATTACCTCGCCGCGCGCATGGTCGGCGTGCATGTGGAGACGTTCTCGATCGGCTTTGGCCGCGCCATCGCCAGCTGGACCGACCGCAAGGGCACGGTGTGGAAGCTCGCTTGGCTGCCGCTGGGCGGCTACGTCAAGCTGCATGGCCAGGAACGGCCTGAGGATGCTTCCTCCGACGTGAAGGCGTTGTGGATCGAGGGCCGGACCTTCCACGAAAAACAGGTCGCTGCCCGCGCCTTTGTTGTTGCGGCGGGACCGCTGGCCAACTTCCTGCTCGCCGCGGTGCTGTTTGCCGGGCTTTACGCCGTGCTGGGCAAGCCGGTGACATCCGATCGCGCCGAGCCGCCGGCGGTGATCGGCGAGGTTGTCGCCAATTCGGCGGCCGCCCGCGCCGGGTTGCAGGCCGGCGACCGTATCCTGGCGCTGGACGGCGCTGCGATCAGTCAATTCAGCGAGTTGCAGCGCACCGTATCCGCCGCACCCGGCCGCACCCTGGCGATCCGGGTGCAGCGCGGCGCCGCCGAAGTGACGCTCAGCGCCACGATCGAGGCGCGCGGTGCCGTCGGCATTCTCGGCATCCGCAGTGCCGCGGCGCCGCTGGTGTTCGAACCCGTGGGCATTGTCGCCTCGCTGGCCGGCGGTGTGACCAAGACCTGGGATGTCTCGGCGCAGACCTTGGGCGGGCTGTGGCAGATGATCACCGCCCAGCGCGGCACCGAAGAGCTTGGCGGCCCGCTGCGGATCGCCCAGCTCTCTGGCCAGGTGGCGCAGCTTGGGCTGGCCAGCCTGGTGTCGTTCATTGCCGTGCTGTCGGTGAACCTCGCGCTGATCAACCTGTTCCCGATTCCGATCCTGGATGGCGGCCACCTGCTATTCTATATCGCCGAGGCGATCCGCGGCCGGCCCCTGCCGCCGCGGGCACAGGAATATGGCACGAAGGCCGGGTTGGCGTTGATTCTGGCGCTTTTTGTCTTCGCCACCTGGAACGATTTGGGCCATCTCGGCCTGTTCCGCTGGGTGGCCGGGCTGGTCGGCTAAGTCGGCCGAACCGACGAAGGCACCCCACGGGTAGCGCATTGGCGGGCGGACTTGTATACCGGACCTCGGCCCACGGTCGGCCGCCCCGACTGGTGGGGCGGCGCCGCATGGGGAGGATTTCTGCTTTGGTTGTCATCCGCGCGGCGCTGGTCCTTTCGGCAGTCCTTTTGTCACTGACTGCGTCCTTTCCGACAGGGGCGCAGCCGGCGCGGCGTCAGGGCGCGCCCGCTCCAGCAGCGGCAGCCCCCCAGCGCCCCGCCGCTGCCGGCGCCGCGATCACAGCGATTCGCGTGGTCGGCAATCAGCGCATCGAGGAGGGCACGATCCGCTCCTACATGCTGGTGCAAGCCGGCGACCCCTATGACGCCGAGCGGCTCGATCGCAGCCTGAAGGCGTTGTTCGCCACCGGCCTGTTCGCCGACGTCAATATGCGCCGCGATGGTGCGGGCATTGTGGTGACCGTCGCCGAGAACCCGATCGTCAACCGCATCGCGCTGGAGGGCAACAAGAAGGTCACCGACGACCAGTTGCGCCCTGAACTGCAACTGCGTCCGCGTGCCGTCTTCACCCCGGCGCTGGCCGCCTCTGACCGCCAGCGCATCCTGGACATCTATGGCCGCCGCGGCCGCTTTGCCGCCCGGGTCGAGCCGAAGGTCATCCCGCTGGACCAGAACCGCGTCGATGTGGTGTTCGAGGTCCTCGAGGGCGAGACCACGCTGATCAGCCGCATCGCCTTTGTCGGCAACAAGGCGTTCAGCGAAAGCCGGCTCAAGGACGTGGTGGGCGCGCGCGAACAGGCCTGGTACCGGTTCCTCTCGACCAGCGACACCTATGACCCCGACCGGATGAATTTCGACCGCGAGCTGCTGCGCCGCTACTATTTGCGCAACGGCTATGCCGATGTGGAAATCACCGGCGCCACCGCCGAGCTGGCGCCGGATCGCTCCTCGTTCTTCGTCACCTACACGATCGCCGAGGGCGACCGCTATACCATCAGCGACATCTCGGTGAACGCCACGCTGAAGGATGTCGACGGCGAGGCATTGCGCGCCAAGCTGCGCCTTGGCCCCGGCGACTGGTATGACGGCGATGCCGTCGAACGCGATACCCAGCAGCTCAGCACCGAAGTTCAAAACCGCGGCTATGCCTTCGTCGAAGTGAAGCCGCGGGTGCGCCGCGACACCGACAAGAAGACGATCGAGGTGGTCTACGACGTCGGCGAAGGTCCGCGCGTTTATGTCCAGCGCATCGACATCGTCGGCAACGTGCGCACCAAGGATAGCGTGGTGCGCCGCGAGTTCCGGCTGGCCGAGGGCGATGCCTTCAACGCCTCGCTGCTGCGCCGGACCCGCCAGCGCGTCACCGACCTCGAATTCTTCAACAACGTGGCAGTGAACGCCTCACCGGGCTCGTCGCCGGATCGCTCGATCGTGACCGCCAGCGTGGACGAGCGCGCCACTGGCGAACTGACCCTCGGCGGCGGCTTCTCGACCGATATCGGCCCGCTGGTCACCGCCGGACTGCGCGAGCGCAACCTGGTCGGGACCGGCATCGACGCCAACATCAACGGCATCCTGGCGGCCAAGCAAAGCCAGATCACGTTCTCGATGACGGACCCGTATTTCCTCGACCGCAACCTGGTTGCCGGGTTCGACGTGTTCCACATCCAGAACAACCTGCAGGAGGTGGCGCAGTATAACGAACGCCGCACCGGCCTCAGCCTGCGCCTCGGCTACGAATTCAGCGAGCATCTGCGCCAGGTCTGGACCTATTCGCTGATCCAGCGCACCGTCTTCAATGTTGGCTCGCTGGCCAGCATCTATGTCCAGGATGCCAAGGGTTCCAGCCTGTTGTCGCAGATCGGCCAAACCCTGACGGTGGATTACCGCGACAGCCGCGTCGACCCGCGCGAAGGCTTCGTCACCCGGCTGGGCACCGATTTCGCCGGATTGGGCGGCAATGCCCGCTTTGCCCGCACCAAGCTCGACGGGTCGTACTACATCCCGCTGGAGCGGCTGACCGGCGACGCCGACTGGACGATCGCGCTGTCGGCCAGTGTCGGCTATCTGTTCACCCTGGGCCGCAACGAAAAGATCATCGACCGCTTCTTCCTGGGCGGGGACAATTTGCGCGGCTTTGCCATTGACCACGGCGCGCGGGCCGGCGCCGCCAATGGCAAAGCCGCGCAAATTGTCCCCGCCCAGGAAGAAGCGGTCGATGATCTTTTCGTTGCGGCCCAGGGTGAACAGATA
>JANXSA010000092.1 GCA_025352915.1 Rhodospirillales bacterium
CCATTGGCTTGCGAACGGATAAAGTTTTTTTGCTTCTTTTTTTTCAAAAAAAGAAGACTTCCCTTGGACCTTTCCTGACATGCCGATCGCATCCCGCATCGCCCTGGCGCTCGTGCTACCGGCCCTGCTGGTAAACCTCGCCGTCTTCCTCGTCCCGATGGGCAACCTCGCTTTGTTGTCGTTTCAGGAGGCCAGTGCCGGCGGGGCGCTGCTCGGGGGTTTCACCCTGGCCACCTGGACCAAGATGCTGTCCGACGGCTTCTATGCGGAGCTGGTGCTGGATACCGTGGTCATCGCCCTGTCGATCACCGCGTTGACCCTGCTGTGCTCGTATCCGATCGCGTTGTTCATCCACCGCGCGCCGGATCGCTGGAAGAACATCCTCATCGTCGCCTGCGTCTCGCCGTTGCTGGTGAGTGCGGTGGTGCGCACCTATGGCTGGATGGTGATCCTCGGCGACGGCGGCATTGTGGCCGCGTTCCTGCGCTGGCTCGGCATGACCAAGGCGCCGCGCATGGTGTTCAACACCACTGGCGTAGTGGTCGGGCTGGTGGAAATCCTGATGCCCTACATGATCCTCGCCCTCATCGCCGGCTTCGGCCGGCTGAACGCCGCGCTGGAGGAGGCCGCCGCCAGCCTCGGCGCGCGCCCCTGGACGGTGTTTCGCCGCATCGTGGTGCCGCTGACCCTGCCGGGGATCATGCTGGGCTGCCTGCTGGCCTTCGTGCTGGCGGTGTCTTCGTTCATCACCCCCAAGCTGCTCGGCGGCGGCCGGGTGTTCCTGCTGGCCACCGAAATCTACGACCAGGCGATCGTGACGCTAAACTGGCCGGTCGCCGCCGCCTTGTCGCTGGTGGTGCTGGTGATCTTCGGGGTCGCGCTGACCCTGTACGGCCGGCTCTCCAGGGCGATCGCGTGATGGGCCGCCTGCTGTTTCACCTGTTGGTCGCGCTGATGCTGGTGTTCCTGCTCGCCCCGGTGATCCTGGTGATCCCGATGAGCTTCTCCGCCGACCGCGTGCTCGCCTGGCCGCCCAGCGGCTTCAGCCTGCGCTGGTACGCCGCCATGCTGGAGGAGCGCGGCCTGGCCCTGGCGGCGCGCAACTCGCTGGTGCTCGCCGTGCTGGTCACCGTGGCCACCCTGGCCATCGCCCTGCCGGCCGCCCTGGCGCTCGACCGCTGGCGCTTCGCCGGGCGCGACGCGCTGCTGGCGCTGCTGACCGCGCCCCTGTTGCTGCCGACCATCGTGCTGGCGCTCGCGGTGCTGATCATCTTCGTCTCCAACGGCCTGCTGGGCACCTGGCCCGGGCTGATGCTCGGCCACATGCTGGTCACCCTGCCCTACGGCGTGCGCGTCCTGTCCACCGCCCTGTCCACCCTGCCCCCCTCGGTCGAGGAAGCCGCCGCCAGCCTCGGCGCGCCCCCCGCCTCGGTGTTCCGCCGCATCACCCTGCCGCTGATGGTGCCCGGCCTGGTCGCCACCTGCGCCATCGTCTTCCTGGTCAGCTTCGACGAGGTGGTGATCAGCCTGTTCGTCGTCGGCCCGCAGCTCGTCACCCTCCCCGTCGCCCTGTTCCGCTACGTCGAAAGCCGCACCGACCCGATGGTGGCCGCCGTCTCCACCCTGCTGGTGGTGTTCTCGCTGGCCATCGTGCTGGTGCTCGACCGCGCCGTCGGCCTGCGCCGCGCCGTCGGCAAATGATCTGAACCAAGGAGTCCCCGCCATGTTCATCGTCAATCCCCTCCCCCCCCAGGTCGATCCCAAGCTGATCGAGCTGCTGGTCCGCGCCGAACCCGCCACCATCGGCCACTTCCTCGATTTCGGCTTCGTCGACCCGCAGATCCGCGCCCTCTGGCAGGTCCCGCGCGTCGCCGGCACCGCCGTCACCGTCCGCTGCGCCGGCAATGACAGCACCATGGTCCACTACGCCCTCGGCCAGCTGCGCCCCGGCGACGTCCTGGTGATCGACCGCTTCGGCGACACCCGCCATGCCGCGGTCGGCGGCGGCGTCGCCTTCGCCGCCCGCGAAGCCGGCGCCGTCGGCATCATCATCGACGGCGTGGCCACCGATATCGGTGAAATCCGTGACTACAAGGTGCCGGTGTGGGCGCGCGGGCTTTCCGTGGTGACCACCAAGCGCCCGTTCAACAACGGCGAGTTCTGCGTCCCCGTCAGCATCGGCGGCGTGGCCGTGATGCCCGGCGACGCCATCCTGGCCGACGAAAACGGCGTGCTGGTGCTCAAGCCCGAACAAATCGCCGACGCCGCCCCGCGCGCCATCGAAATGCAGGCCGCCGAAGGGCCGCGCCTGAAAGAAGTCGCCGCCGGTGCCCGCCTGCCGGAGCTGAACGGCACCAATGCGCGGCTGGCCGAAATCCTTGCGGCACAGGCCAAGGGGGCGAAGGGCGGAAGCTCAATTTAAAGCAAGGAAGAATCTTCTTTTTCTGTAGAAAAAGAAGCAAAAAGACTTTTATCCATTTAGGCCGGTAATGGACCAGCTTTCGACGCATGAGACGCTGATCCGCCTGGCCTGCTTCCTCGGCGTGTTCGTGCTGATGGCGGTGCTGGAAGCGGTCCTGCCGCGGCGCCCGCGCGTGGCCGGGCGCGGGCAACGCTGGCCGGGCAATCTTGGCCTGGTGGCGCTGAACAGCCTGATCGTGCGCCTCGTCTTCCCGCTCACCGCCATGACCGTGGCGCTGGCGGCCGAGGCGCGCGGCACCGGCCTGCTGCCCTGGCTCGGTCTGCCATCCTGGGTCGCGATCCCCGCGGCGGTGCTGCTGCTCGACCTCGCCATCTACCTCCAGCACGTGCTGTTCCACGCCGTGCCCGCCCTGTGGCGGCTGCACCGCATGCACCACGCCGACCTCGACTTCGACGTCACCACCGGGCTGCGCTTCCATCCGGTGGAGATCGTGCTGTCGATGGCGCTCAAGCTGATGGTCGTCACGGCCCTCGGCGCCCCGCCAGCCGCGGTGCTGGTGTTCGAGGTGCTGCTGAACGCCACGGCGATGTTCAACCACGCCAATCTGCGCCTGCCCGCCACACTCGACGCCATCCTGCGCCCACTGCTGGTCACGCCGGACATGCACCGCGTCCATCATTCCGTGGTGCCGCGCGAGACCAACAGCAACTACGGCTTCAACCTCGCCCTGTGGGACCGTCTGTTCGGCACCTACATCGCCCAGCCCGAAGCCGGCCACTCCGGCATGACCATCGGAATCCCCGCCTTCCGCGACCCCGCCGAACTCCGCCTGGACCGCCTGCTGACCCAGCCGCTGCG
>JANXSA010000159.1 GCA_025352915.1 Rhodospirillales bacterium
TCATTGGATCGGCGAGTTGTGCGATCTCACCGCGTAGCATCACCGCGATCAGGTCGGCGCTGACGAAGGCCTCCTGCGGATCATGGGTGACCAGGATGGCCGTGGCCCCGGTGGCGTGCAACAGCGCCACCACGTCGGCGCAGACCGAGCGCCGCAGTGCCTGGTCCAGCGCGGCGAACGGCTCGTCCAGCAGCACCAATCCGGGTCCTGGCGCCAAAGCGCGGGCCAGTGCCGTGCGCTGCTGCTGCCCGCCGGAGATCTGGTGGGGGTAGCGATGCTCCAGTCCGGTCAGGCCGGTCAGTTGCAGCATCTCGTGCACCCGGCTGCCACGGCGTTCGGCCCGGGTCAGGCCGAAGCCGATATTGTCGCGCACCGTCAGATGCGGAAACAGCGTGCCTTCCTGGGGCACGTAGCCGATTTGCCGGCGCTCGGCGGGAACATGCACGCCCGGCGCTTCCAGCACGTGGTTACCCAGCACGATGCGGCCGGCCTCGGCCGGCTCGAAGCCGGCGATCAGCCGCAGCAACGTGGTCTTGCCGCAACCGGAAGCTCCCAGCAATGCGATAACATTGCCGGCCGGCACGTCGAGGTCGACGCCATGCAGCACCCGGTTTCCGGCGTAGCTTTTCTGCACGCCTCGCAGGCTCAGCATCGTCATGACCGGCCAGCGACCCCCGACGGTCTCATCGCGAAGATAATGTTTTCATGGTGAATATATAGACGGGAACGCCGGAAATCAGCACCAGCGCCGCCGCAAACGGTGCAGCGGCGCCATAGGCGCGGTCGCTGGTGTAGGACCAGAATTCGGTGGACAAGGTGACCACCCCGGCTGGCGCCAGCAGCAGCATCGCCGTCAGCTCCCGCATCAGCTGCAGCGCCACCAGCGCCAGCGCGGCGCCGATGCCGGGTGCCAGGTTTGGAAGCGTTGCAAGAACAAACGCCATGAATGGCGGCTTGCCCAGGCTGCGGGCAACGTCTTCCAATTCCCGCGGCACCAACTCCGCTGAGGCGCGCACAGCCGACTGCGCCAGCGGCAGGTACAGAACGGCGTATACCAGCATCACCAGCAGCACAGTCTGGTAAATCGCTGGCACCCAGGTGATCGCCACCGCCACGGCGGCCAGCGCCACGGTGATGCCGGGCAGCCCATGCACCAGATACGGCAACCGGTCGGACCAGGCGGCGAGCCGGCCGCGGAACTGTGTCGTCGCCACCACCAACGGCACCGCCAGCAAAGTAGTCACCACCGCGCCCGGCAATGCGTAGCCGACCGAGTTCAGCAGAGCCGGCACCACGCGGCCAATCCCCTGGCCGGTGGAAGTGCCGTCCCATAGCCAGAACCCCAATGTCGCCAGAGGCACGAAGAACGCGAGTACGGTCAGGGTCACAAAACTAAAAACCACCAATGGTTTGAATCGTCCCAGCGGGATCAGCGAGACGGCCCGCGCACTGCCGCGGGGGATGCGGGAGAAACGCCGGCGCTTGCGAAATGCCGCCTCGCCGAACGCCACCGGCAGGCAAATCAGCATCAGCACGCCGGCCAGCAGGGCGGCGGCGCTGTTGTTGAACTCGCCGGTATATTTTTCAAAGATCGCGGTGGTGAAGGTCTCCACCCGCAGGAACGACAGCGCGCCGAACTCGGCCAGCATGTGCGACGCCACCAGCAACGCCGCACCGCCGAGGGCAGGGGAGATCTGCGGCAGCACCACCCGCCAAAAACTGCGCCAGCGGCCGTGTCCGAGCGACCGCGCGACATCCTCGAAGCTCGGGTCCAGGCTGCGCAAAGCGGCACAGATCGGCAGATAAACCAGTGGCACGCTGTATAGCGTCAGGATCAGGATAGCGCCGCGCATTTCCTGGAACGCCGGTCCCAACGAGGACCAGGCGAAACTGGAGACATAGGCCGGCATCGCCAGCGGCAGCGAGGTCGCCAGCCGCCACCAGCGCCGCCCCGGCAGGTCGCAACGCTCGGTGCACCAGGCCGCCGCGGTGCCGATCACGCCGGCCAGGATCGTGACAGACACGGCCAGCACCAGGGTGTTTACCAGCAGGTTCAGCGTGTAGGGCCGGATGAGGTCGCGCAGGATGCCGGACGGCCCGGCCTCGATGGCGTTCACAGCGATGTAGGCGATTGGGACGGCGACCAGGGCGAACGGGATCAGGATCGCGACCGCAAGCCAAGGGGGCGGCAAAGCATGCCGCCCCCCCGACGAAGGTTGCTGACGTTCGCTCAAATCATGCCCGCTTCCCGCATCAGCGCGTAGGCCTCCGACGCGCTGCC
>JANXSA010000213.1 GCA_025352915.1 Rhodospirillales bacterium
GTTCATCGAACCGGCGGAGGTCGAGGGTGGTGCCATTGCCGCTAATGCGGCGATCGATCCCGACCATATCCGCGCCGACTTGCAGGAGAACATCGACCGCCACGCCCTGACGCTGGACGAGAACCGGCCCGATGCGGTGAAACGGCGGCGCGCGCGCGGCTATCGCATGCCGCGCGAAAACATCGCGGAGCTGGTCGACCCCGGCTCGTTCAAGGAGTACTGGCCGCTGATCGTGGCGCGCCAGCACCAGCGCTATGACCTGGATACGTTGCGCAAGAACACCCCGGCGGACGGGCTGATCGCCGGCATGTGCACCATCAACGGCGACCTGTTCGATGAGACGCGCGCGCGCGCCTGCCTGGTGCATTACGACTACACCGTGCTGGCCGGTACGCAGGGCGGGCGCAACCACTACAAGCAGGACCGCATGTACGAGCTGGCGCACCGCTTCCGCCTGCCGCTGGTGCTGTTCGGCGAGGGCGGCGGCGGCCGGCCGGGCGACGACAACACGGGTCCGCGGGTGGCGATGGACACCCACACCTTCACCACGCTGTCGCAGTTGAGTGGGCTGGTGCCGATGATCGCGGTGGTCAATGGGCGCTGCTTTGCCGGCAATACCGCGATGGTGGCGTGCTGCGACGTGATCATCGCCACCGAGGGCTCGACCCTGGCGATGGGTGGGCCGGCGATGATCGAGGGCGGGGGCTTGGGCGTCTACACCCCCGAGGAGGTCGGGCCGATGTCGTTCCAGGTGCCGAACGGCGTCGTCGACATCCTGGTGCGCGACGAGGCCGAGGCGGTGCAGGTGGCGAAGAAATACCTGTCGTATTTCCAAGGCCCGATCGCCAAGTGGGAGGCGCATGACCAGCGGAAATTGCGCCATGCGGTACCGGAGAACCGGCTGCGGCTGTACGACATGCGCGAGATCCTGCACACCATTGCAGACAAGGATTCCGTCCTCGAAATCCGCGAAAAATTCGGCGTTGGCATCATCACCGCCTTCATCCGCGTTGAGGGCCGGCCAATGGGGGTGATCGCCAACAACCCGCATCACCTGGCCGGTGCTATCGACTCCGACGGTGCCGACAAGGGCGCCCGCTTCATCCAGCTTTGCGATGCCTTCGACATCCCGGTGCTCAGCCTGATGGACTGCCCCGGCATGATGGTTGGGCCCGAGGTCGAGGCGACGGCTTTGGTCCGGCATTGCGTACGGCTGTTCAACGCCGGCGCCAACATTACCGTGCCGCTGTTTTGCGTGATCGTGCGCAAGGCCTACGGGCTCGGGGGCCAGGCGATGTGCGGGGCGAGCACGCTGATCGGCTTCTTCACCGTGGCCTGGCCGACCGCCGAGTTCGCCGGCATGAACATCGAGGGCTCGGTCAAGCTGGGCTACCGCAACGAGCTGGCGGCGATCGCCGATCCCGAGGCGCGGCGCGCCGAATTCGACGACCGTGTCGCGCGGGCCTACGAAAGTGCGCGGGCGGTCAATGCCGGCACCGGCGGCGGGCTGGATGATGTGATCGACCCGGCGGAGACGCGCGAATGGATTGCCATGGGGCTGAAGCGTGTACCGCCGGTGCCGCCGCGGACCGGCAAGAAGCACCCGTACATCGATACCTGGTGACGCCGCTCACCCTTGCGCGTTTTCATGGTCGAAATGCGCTGGGGAGAGTTGGCCAACGCGCGAAATCACGGCACCATCGGGCGAATGCGCCACGGCTGAGTCGCCAAAGGCTGCCAAACGACGATTGCCTGCCATAGGGGAAACGGAATGGACTATCACTCGGCCTTCAAGGGGCTCAAGGTTGTGGACCTGACGGGCGGGGTCGCTGGCCCGTCGGCGGCCATGATGTTCGCGCAGCACGGCGCGACCGTGATCAAGGTCGAAACCCCGCATGGCGGTGGCGACTGGGCGCGCATCCTGGGCAAGACCTACGAGGACCACTCCTCGTTCTCGCTGTTCGGCATGCTGGGCAAGAAAGCGGTGGCACTGGACCTCAAGAGCGATGAGGGCAAGGAGGCGCTGTGGAAATTCATCGACGGCGCCGATGTCTTCATGGAGGGATTCCGCCCCGGCACCATCCAGCGCTATGGCTTCGGCTACGAGGAGGTGAAGAAGCGCAACCCGGGCATCATTTATTACTCGATATCCGGCTTCGGCCAGACCGGGCCGATGGCCGGCCGCCCGGCGATGGACCCGGTGCTCCAGGCGTTCAACGGCATCGTGACGGAAAACACCGGCGAGATGGACGGCCATCCGCACCGCATCGCGATTTCGCTGATCGACATGTACACCGGGCTGCTGGGCTTCCAGGCGATCGCCACGTCGCTGTTCGTCAAGAAGATGCAGAACCTGACCGAGGGCCGCTTCATTGAGGCCAGCCTGATGCAGGGCGGCGCGATGCTGTCGGTGATCCGCCTGATCGCCGGCTATCTCGAAGGTGGCGTGCTGCAACGCGGCATCATGCCGGCCGGCGTGTTCACCACGGCGGATGGGCAGATCAACGTGACGATGATCCGCAACACCGACTGGGCGCCGTTCTGCGAGGCGATGGAGGTGCAGCACCTGCAAAACGACCCGCGCTTCGCCGAGCCGGTGACGCGGCGGGCCAACATGGATGAGCTGTACCTGCAGCTGCGGCCAGTGTTCAAGGCCAAGCAGACGGCCTGGATCGGCGAGCGCCTGACCGCGCGCAGTATCATGA
>JANXSA010000457.1 GCA_025352915.1 Rhodospirillales bacterium
GGGGGAGAGGGCCGGGGTGAGGGGTGTGCCGCCAACCCCAGCGCGATGACCATCCCGAGTCCAAACGGATAAAGTTTTTTTGCTTCTTTTTGTTCACAAAAAGAAGAATCCTTCCCCTTGCCTCCCTCCCTAAAATTTTTCCAATCCCCTCACATTTTTTCCTTGTTCTTCGGCTATCAGTTTGTTATAATCGTTAGCATGAAGCATCAGGACCTCCCCTTCGGCGCTCAGATCGCCCGCCAGCATGGCACCATGCCGGCACGGGAGAACCGCGCCTGGAGTCCGAACCCCATCATCGCCCTGATCATCGCGGCCCTGGAGCGCATTTTCGCCCGCCTGGATCAGATGCTCCAACTCTGGCAGACCGGCGCGCTGCCCTCGCCGCCGGTCCGTGCTGCGTCAATCCGTGCCCCGCGCCGCCATGCGCCCAAACCCACGGCGCACCGCCGCACCCGCACCGCCAGGCGCCCCGAATCCCCGGCCATACCCGCCACAACCCGGCCCGCCGGGCGCAGCCCGAGCGCTCCCGCCGCACCCTCGGCCCAGCCACAGCGCCCTTGCCGCCATGCCGCGCGCGACCCGCCGCCCTGCCGTCAAACGACCCCTTCACAGAGTCGCAGAGGTTGGCCTATTTCATTGCGATATCAAAACTATCCCAGCAGCCACGGCGCGCCCGACGCCTCGGCAATCCCGCGGACCTTCGCCAGCAGGTTCGGCCCCACCGGAATCCCCTCCTGCCGCCGCCGCGCCGCATTCGCCCGCTCGGGATCACCCGCCACCATCACCGGCCGGTCGGGATCGATCGGCTTGGTCGCCCGCAGCGCATCGGTGAAGGCGATCATCTCCGCCCGGAACTCCGCGGGATCGCGCAGCAGCCCGGTATCGATCGCCATGAAGAAATGCCCGATATCCATCGTCCCGGTCTTCTTCGTATGCGTGGGATCGGTCGGAAACGTCGCCCCCGACAACCCCGCGGCGAGAATATTCACCATCGCCGCCAGCCCATACCCCTTGTACGAACTGCCATCCGCCGTCCCGCCCAGCGGGGTCAAAAACCCGCCCTTCGCCGACGCCTCCAACGGATCATTGCTCGGCGCCCCATCCCTGGTCACCAGCCACCCATCCGGCGTCGGCAACCCCTCATTGGCCTTGTTGCGAATCCGCCCCGCCGCCACCGTCGTCGTCGCCATGTCCAACAGGAACGGCTCCCCCTCCCGCGCCGGTGCCGCAAAGGCAATCGGATCGGTGCCGTATTTCGCCTCCGCCCCCCCCGTCGGCGCCACCTGGATGCCCGAGGCCGACGTGCTGACCATGCCAATAAACCCGGCATCCGCCGCCATCTTCGCGTAGTACCCGCAAGCCCCGAAATGCGACGAATTCCGCACCCCGACAATCCCGATCCCCACCGTCCGCGCCTTGGAAATCGCCAGGTTCATCGCCGTATACGAGTTGTAGTGCCCCAACCCCCCGCCGCCATCGATCAGGGCGGCCACCGGCTTGTCCACCACCACCTTCGGCTGCACCGTCATGCTGGTCTTGCCGCTCCGCCGCCGCTCGTCATACCCCGGCACCATCGACATGCCGTGACTATCAATGCCATGCAAATCCGCCCACGCCATGATCTCCGCCGTCACCGCCGCCTGGATCGCCGGCATCCCCCACGCCCGCAGAATCGCCTCCAACTGCCCCCGATGCATTTCATACGGTGCGGCCATGCTTACTCTCCTGCCCGGACGAACCGATTCCGTAACGTCCCAATGCCGGTCACGTCGATCTCAACCACATCGCCATGCTTCAGATTGGGCGACGTTCCATCGGTCCCCATCCACAACACATCGCCGGGGACCAACGTGCAGTACTGCGAAGTCCGGCTGATAAAGGTCTGAATGCTGTAGAGCATCGCGTTGGTCGGAAACCGGATCGTCTCGACCCCATTCACCCGCACCACCGTCATCGCGGCATCGAGATCAAGCTCGGTCTCGATCCACGGCCCCATCGGCTTCCAGGTATCGCTATTCTTCGCCCGAAAGAACGTCCGGTCCCCGCGCTGCCAGGTCCGCTCGGACACATCATTGCCGATCGTATAGCCGAACACGTAGTTCAGGGCATCGGCTTCGGAAACGTTACGCGCCGTCTTGCCGATCACCACAACGATCTCGCCCTCGTACTGCACCTGCTCCGGCGCATCGGCGGGAATAACGACATCAGTGTCATGCGCGGTCAGTGCGTTGACCGCCCGATAGCCGATATCGGCGGCCGGCGGAAACTTCGCCACCTCGCCCCGAGCCTCGGCGACTTCCTTCACGTGGGCGACATAGTTGAGCCCCGCCGCATAGAAAGTCGGCGGCACCAGCGGCACCTCGATGCTCACCGCGGCCAGCGTATGATGCCGCCCCGTCCGTTGCCACTGCCCGAACAGATCGCCGGAAATCTCGGCGATCACCTCGCCTTCCAGAATGCCATGCGACGTCGTGCCCCCAGCCGTATAGCGCAGGAACCGCATCGCCTAGCCCGCCGCCATCGGGAACTGCCGGGCGGGTGCCAGGAAGTCATCACGAAAAACCTTGGTCGCCATCACCTGGCACCGCAGCATCAGCCGCTCTTCCTCCGGCCGGTAATCGGCAATCGCCTGGTGGATCGAGCCAAGATTGTCCCACAACAGCAGGTCCTTCACCTGCCAACGATGCATGTAGCGGAACCTGTCCTGAAGCTGATGCTCAAACAGGAAGGCGAGCATCGCCTCGGACTCGGCTTCCGGCAGCTCATTAATCCGCATGGCATAGCCAGGGTTGCAGTACAGCACTTTCCGCCCGGTAATCGGATGGGTCATGAACAGCTTATGCACCACCGGCGGCCGCTTCGCCCGCTGCTCCTCGGTCATCGGCTTGCGAGTACTGCCGGGCCGGGCAACCATCATCGACCAGAACTTGTCGAAGTCATGGGTAACGGTGGCATCGGCAAGTCGGGTCTTGATGTCCTCCGGCAGGGCGTCATAGGCGGCATGCATATTGGAGAACTCGGTGCCGCCGAGAATCTTCCCATCGCGCACCGGCACTTTCACGCCATAGAGCACATTCACGAACCCCATCACGTCGCGGTACGACATGTCGGTGTGCCAATCCTGCCCGGCATCCGGCAGGCCGATATACTCGCCGTTCTCGCGCACATTGGACAGGATGCCGACCTCGGGCACTCCGGAATTGCGCCTCTCGCCGATGCCCGACTGGATATCGCCGAAGCGTTCGGAGAAGGCCTTCAGCGTATGCGCGTCCAGCTCCTGGCCGGGGAAGCGCAATACGCCGTAGCGGCCAAGCGTATTGAGCAGCCGCCCGAACACCTCATCGTTCATCGGCTGGCTGGCGTCGAAATTCCCAATCGTCGCACCCAGGATGTCGTCGTTTGGCGTGACCGTGAACATGCTTGTCTCCTCCGTCGGCGCCGTATTCTAGCGGCTTCGCGGCGCGCGGCTAGCCTCGGGCGATGCGGCCCTCGATCGGGTAGGCGGGATCGTTGTAGCCGGGCGAGGAGGGGTGACCGGCCGGCACCAGCCGGTCGACGAACGCCTCGTCCTCGACGGTCAGGCGGAGATCCAGCGCGGCCACGTAGTCGTCCCATTGTTCCATCGTGCGCGGCCCAGCGATGGCGCCGGTCACCATCCGGTTGTTCAGAACCCAGGCGAGCGCAAAACGGCTGGCGGTGGTGCCGCGGGCTTGCGCGTGTTCGGCGATGGCGCGGGCGAGATGCAGGCTTTCCGGCCGCCACTCGGTTTCCAGCATCCGCTTGTCCTGGCGCCCGGCGCGGGTGCCGGCGGGCGGCGGGATGTCGGGGGTGTATTTGCCGGTCAGCACACCGCGGGCGAGTGGGGAGTAGGGGAAAACCCCGACGCCGAAATGATGACAAGCGGGCAGGTGCTCGACCTCGATCATCCGGTTGAGCGCGTTATACAGCGGCTGGCTGGCCACCGGACGGTCGATCCCCGCTTCGTCGCATAGCCGGCAGATTTCGGCCAGGCGCCAGGCGCGGTGGTTGGAGACGCCGAAGTGGCGGAGCTTGCCGGCGCGGATCAGGTCGGCGAGGGCGCGGACGGTTTCTTCCATTGGGGTCGTGTGGTCCTCCTTGTGGAGGTACATGATGTCGATGGTCTCAACCCCCAGCCGCTTGAGGCTGGCCTCGGTGGCGCGCTGGACATGGCCGCGCGAGGTACCGGTGCCGTTCGGCCCTTCACCGGTCGGGTTGGCGAGCTTGGTGGCGACCACCCACCAATTGCGGTTCGGGCCAATGGCGCGGCCGACGACTTCCTCGGAGCGGCCGGCGTTATAGGCGTCGGCGGTGTCGATGAAGTTGATGCCCTGGTCGCGGGCGGCATCGATGATTGCCCGTGCGTCGGGTTCGCCGGTGGGGCCGCCGAACATCATCGCACCCAGGCAAAGTGGCGACACCTTGAGCCCGCTGCGGCCGAGGCGGCGGTATGGCATGGGGGGGCGGGACATGGCGGCGACTCCGGCTGTGCGAGCTGGAGCATTACGCCAGATCACGCTGATGGCGCCAGAACACCGCTGCGCATGATACTCGGCGTTGCCACGTCGCTAATCATTCGTTAATCATATTTACTGATTGCCAATGTCGGTGCCGGCTGTATCGTCGCCAGCATGGGTGATCTGGCCGTCAACTTCAGCGATTGTGACGTGGCGTGATATCCCGCCGGCTTCGGTTCGGCGATCTCCGCGCGCATGATGACGGCGGTTTGGCGTGAACGACCAGCCGGTTCTGCTGGCGCGGGCGGAGTCGGAAAGCCAGTCGGTTGTCGTCGTCACCGGACGCGAGCGGGATGTGCTCGACCTGCAGGCGAGCGGCCTGGTGGACAGCGAGTGGTATGGCCGCGCGTATAACGATCCCCCGGGCATCGATGCCGTCACGCATTATCTGGATCATGGCGCGCGCGAAGGCCGGCTGCCTAATCCGTATTTCGCCACCGAGTGGTACTTGCGGCAGAACCCCGATGTCGGGATGACCGGGCAGAATCCGCTGCTGCACTACATCCGCCGCGGCGAGACGGAGTGCCGGGCGCCGGCGCCGCATTTCGACCTCGCCTGGTATCGCACCCGCCACACGGCGCAGCCCGGCCAGACCTTGCTGCGGCACTTCCTCGACCGGCGGCGGCGCGGCGAGGCGAGTCCGTTGCCGGAATTCGATCCGGCTTTCTATCTGCAGACCTATCCCGACATCGCGGCGGCGGGCGTGGACCCGTTCGAGCATTTCCTGCACTGGGGGTTTCGCGAGGGGCGCAACCCTTCGGCCGGGTTCGACACACGCTATTACATCCGGCGCTACCTGGACGGCGACCTGTCGGAAAACCCGCTGCTGCATTTTCGTCGCATCCGCCGGCTGTTGCGGGTCCACCCGATGCCGCCGCCGAGCGAAACCGGGGTGTTCGACGCGGTGCGGGCCAACACAAGGCCGGGGCCGGATTTCGAGGAGGTGCAGCCGTTGCCGCCCGGGGCGATCCGGCGGGCGAAGGTGCTGGCCTTCTACCTGCCGCAGTTCCATGCGGTCGATGAGAACGATGCCTGGTGGGGCAAGGGGTTTACCGAGTGGACCTCGGCGGGCCGCGCCATGCCGCGCTTCGAGGGGCACTACCAGCCGCGGGTGCCGCGCGATCTCGGGCACTACACGCTGGACGGCACCGCGACGCTGCGGCGCCAGGTGGAGCTGGCGCGCGGGGCCGGGCTGGGCGGCTTCGTGCATTATTTCTACTGGTTCAACGGGCGCCGGCTGCTGGAGAAGCCGGTCGAGGCGATGCTCGCCGATCCCAGCGTGGATTTCCCGTTCTGCCTGATGTGGGCGAACGAGAACTGGACCCGGCGCTGGGATGGCGGCGACCAGGACGTGTTGATTGCACAGGATTATCGGCCGGAGGATGACGCGGCGCTGGTCGATTGTTTCGCCCGGCATTTCCGCGATCCCCGCTATATCCGGCTCGACGGGCGGCCGCTGTTGATGCTGTACCGGCCGGCGCTGATCCCCGATACCGCGGCCACGGTGGCGCGCTGGCGGGCGCTGTTCCGGGCGCGGCACGGCGAGGATCCGGTGCTGGTGATGGCGCAGAGTTTCGATGTGATGGATCCGCGGCCGCTGGGCTTCGATGCCGCCGTCGAGTTTCCGCCGCACAAGCTGGTCAACGGGCTGCCGATGCGCAATGCTGAGCTGACCTATTTCGATCCGAGTGCGACGGCGCAAGTGTTTGCCTATGACGATGTCGTGGCGGCTTCGCTGGGTGAGGTGCGGCCGGGCTTTCCGCTGATCAAGACCGCGGTGCCGTCATGGGACAATGACGCGCGGCGCGAGGGGGCGGGGCTGGTGTTGAACGGGGCGTCGCCGGCGAAGTACCAGGCCTGGCTGGCGGCGCTGGTGGCGCGGGCGCAGGGGGCGCGGATTGGCGGCGAGGCGATTGTTTGCGTGAATGCCTGGAACGAGTGGGCCGAGGCCGCCTATCTGGAGCCGGACGTGCATTTCGGCGGGGCCTATCTGAACGCGACCGCGCGGGCAGTGACCGGCATGGCGGATGGGGCGGAGGCGCCAGGGCTGTTGCTGGTCGGGCATGATGCGTTTCCGGCCGGGGCGCAGATGCTGTTGCTGCATCTGGCGCGGCAGTTGCGGCGGGCACATGGGCTGCGGCTGGAGATTTTGTTGCTGGGCGATGGGGCGTTGCGCGCGGCTTATGCAGCGGTGGCGCCGACCACGGTGCTGGCGGATGCAGCGTCATGGCCGGCGCATCTGGCCGGGTGTGCGGCGCGCGGGTTGGGCGGGGCGTTGGTGAACAGTGCGGTGTGCGGGACGATCGTGCCGCTGTTGGCCGAACATGGCATCGCGTCGACGCTGCTGGTGCATGAGTTGCCGCGGCTGTTGGCGGAGAAGGGGGCCGAGGGGGCCGCCCGGGCCGGGGCAGCGGCGGCGCGGCGGATCGTGTTTGCCTCGCCGGTGGTGCAGGCGGCGTTTGCG
>JANXSA010000231.1 GCA_025352915.1 Rhodospirillales bacterium
CTTTCTTCCATCTACCGCCACCCCAGCAACAGCCGCTCCACCCGCCCGATCAGCCACGCCACCGACAGGCCCAGCACGCTGAGCATCACGATCCCGGCCATCAGCCCCTCGGTGTCATAGAGGTTGCCGGCCTGCAGCACGAAGCTGCCGATGCCGCGATCGGCGCCGATCATTTCAGCCGCCACCAGCAGGATCACTGCCGTCGAGGTAGTGATGCGAAACCCCGACAGGATCGCCGGAAGTGCCCCCGGCAGCACGATCTTCCAGACGATCGCCCACCAGGACAGGCCGAAGCTCTGCCCCATGCGGATCAGGCCGCGCGGCACGCCGTCCACGCCGGCAACCGTGTGGATCACCGTGGGGAAGAACACGCCGAACGCCAGGGTGGCCAGCTTGCTGCCCTCGCCGATGCCGAACCAGATGATGAACAAGGGTGCGAGCGCGATCTTCGGAATCGGGAAAAGGGCTGACACCACCGCCATCCCCGGCGTGCGCGCCAGGGTGAACAGCCCGATGGCGAACCCCACCACCAGCCCCGAAGCCGTGCCCATCGCCCAGCCGAACGCGAAACGCTGCAACGAGGCGCCGAGATGTGCTGCCAGTTCGCCACTGATCGCCAGCGCCACCAGCGCCCGCCCAATGGCCAGCGGCGTCGGCAGGAAGCGGCTGGAGATCAGGCCGTATGCCGCGCCGGCCTGCCACAACGCCAGCAGGCCGATCAAGGTTGCGGCACCTGCGAACGGCACCAGTCGCGGGGCGAAACCGCCCGCCCGGAAAGGAATGGCGCGGAAGGGGACCTCAGCCATGCCCGATCTCCCGCGCCGCCGCCGCTGCATCGCTGCGGATCATCGCCCATAGTTCCGCCTCGGCGGCGCGCAGCATCGGGTCTTCGCCGGAACGCCCTTCCAGCGGAACATCCAGTCGCAGCCTGCCGGCAATCCGCCCCGGCCGGCGCGACAGCACGACGATCGAATGCCCCATCCGGACGGCCTCGCCCAGGTTGTGGGTGACATAGGCGCAGGTCACACCGGCGCGCGCGATCATGACGGAAAACTCGTCCTGCAGCAGCATCCGCGTCGGCGTATCCAGCGCCGAGAGCGGCTCGTCCATCAGCAGCACTGCCGGGCGCACCGCCAGCGCACGGGCAATCCCCACGCGCTGGCGCATCCCGCCGGAGAGCTGGCGCGGCCAGGCGCCGGCGAACTCGGACAGGCCGGTCAGCGCCAGCACCTCGGCGACCCGTGCGCGGCACTCGACCTTCGACAGTCGCCCTTCCAGCACCAGCGATACGTTTCCCGCCACCCGGCGCCATGGCAGGAGCGAAAAATCCTGGAACACATAGGTCAGCGGATTGAGGCTATCGGGCGGCGGCGTGCCATCCATCACCACCCTGCCCCGCGTCGGCGCCAGCAGCCCGCCGAGGATCGCCAGCAAGGTCGACTTGCCGCAGCCGGAGGGTCCCAGCAGCACCGTCACCTCGCCGGGTGCTACGGTCAGATCGATGTCCGACAGCACCTCCAGCGCCCCGAAGCTGTGCGAGATGCCGTCCGCGCGCAGGCCGACCGGCGTCACTTCGTCGGCAGGAACCGGGTGTCGATGATGGCGTTGGCATCGACCTCGCCCTTCACCATCCCCTGTTCACTGAACCAGGCGAGTTGGCGGCGGACGTCGGCAACGTTCAGCGCGCCGCCCTCGTCGTACCAGCCCAGGCCGGCCTTGATCTTGGCGGCGGCCAGTGGGTCGCCGATGAAGACATACTTGGTGATGTCGGCAATCGCGGCATCCGTTGCCGGTCCATATTGCGCGGCACCCGCGGCATCGAAGCGCAGGAACGCCTCGCGATAGGCGGCGATCCCGCGCTGATAGGCGCTGGCGAATTTCTTCAGCTCGTCGGTGCGCGCTGCGACCATCGCGCGGGACGCGAACAGCGCGGTGATCTGGTACGGCACGGAATCGCCGACCCAGCCGATGATCACCGCCTCCCCGCTCGCCGCCGCCGGAACTGCCAACGAGGCGATCGCCATGGTGGCATCGACCTGCCCGGTGCGCACGGCGGCGACCATGTTTTGAACCGTCTGCAACGGCCGCAGCGTCATGCTTTTGAGGTCGAAGCCGCGGGCCTCGGCCACCCGTCCGGCCATGTAGTGAAAGCTCGAGCCGTACTGGGTGATGCCGAAGCTGCTGCCGGCCAGGCGATCTAGCGTGGTCAACCCGGCCTCATGCGCCTTCTTCGACACCAGCACGGCGGTGAGCTTGTGGCCCTTCTGCTCATGCAGCCCGCCACCGATCACGACGAGTTCGCCGCGCCCCGCCAATGCGAAAAATCCGCCGGTCAGTGCGGTGATGCCCATGTCGGTGTCGCCAGAAACCGCCGCCGCCGCGATCGGCTGGGCCGCATCGAAGAAGCGGAACGCCACCTCGACGCCGGCCTCACGAAACCAGCCGCGCTCCTGCGCAATATACAGCGGCGCCGGCGAGGCGGTGCGCAACAGGCCGAGCCGGATCGGCGCCGCCGCCCGCGCCGGCATGGCAAAGGCGGCGCCGGCAACAAGGGCCGCGCGTCGGGTCAGGCGCATGGGACGAACCTCCATGGGATCAGCGTTTTCCCGCATAGACCGCCCAGACCACATCGACGTCAAGCGCCGCCACCGCCGCCGCCTGCTCCGGCGTCTCCACCGCCCGGGGATCATAATTCGCCCGCACCCAGGCCACCGCGTCGTCGATCCCGGCCATCCGCGCCAGCGCCGCCATGAAGGTGCCCGTCCGTCCCAGGCCGGCGGCACAACCAACGTAAACCGCCACGCCAGGTGCATCGCCCAACAGGCATAGCGTCCGCACCAGGCCGTCCACCAATTGCGCCTGTGTCGGCGCGGTGAAGTCGGGAATGTCGATCAGCACATCGGCTAACCCGGCCAGCCGCGAACGCGCCTCCAGGCATACCCCGATCGCGGAGCCCGGAAAATCGTTGAACGACCCGCCAATCACTCGGCGATCAGAACCGAGCAGGCGCAGAACAACGAAGCCGTTCAAGGAAGCAGTTCTTTTTTGAAAAAAAGAACCAAAAAACTTTTATTCGTTAGCCTCCCGGGGAAGCAACGCGCTAATGGATAAAAGTCTTTTTGCTTCTTTTTCTTCAGAAAAAGAAGATTCTTGCTTCCCGTGCTCAGCCCGCCCCCTCCACCTGCATCTCCCCGAGATAGGCCTGCTTGATCATCTCGTTGGCTTGCATTTCCGCCGCCGTGCCCGACAGCACCACCACGCCGGTTTGCAGCACATAGGCGCGATGCGCGATCGACAGCGCCATGGCGGCGTTCTGCTCGA
>JANXSA010000247.1 GCA_025352915.1 Rhodospirillales bacterium
TTCGGTCGACGAATTATTCGGCAATCCCCGCCACCCCTATACTCAGGGCCTGATCCGTTCGATCCCCCGGGTGGATGTGTCCGGTGCCGCCCGCGGCGGCGCACGTCAGCGGCTGGAGCAGATTCCCGGCACCGTGCCCAATCTGCTGAACCCGCCGCCGGGCTGCCGCTTTGCCGCCCGGTGCCGATTCGTGACCGAGGCTTGCACCGCGGCCGAGCCCGCCCTGCGCACCGTCGCAACTGACCACAAGGTGGCATGCATCCTGTGAATACCGTGAGCGATACCACACCGGCCGAGCCGTTGCTCTCGGTGCGGGGGCTGAAGAAGTATTTTCCGATCCACGGCGGTCTTTTTTCGCGCGTGATCGATCACGTGCACGCGGTCGATGGCGTGTCGATCGATGTCGCTCCGGGGGAGACGGTTGGACTGGTGGGTGAGTCCGGGTGTGGCAAGTCCACCACCGGGCGTTGCATCATGCGGCTGATCGAGCCCAGCGACGGCGAGATCTGGTTTCAGGGCCGTGATGTCACCAAGCTGGAAGGCGAGGAGCTGCGCGCCATGCGCCGCGACATGCAGATCATCTTCCAGGACCCGTTTGCCTCGCTCAACCCGCGCCATACCGTCGGTAGCATCGTCGGGGAGGCCCTTGTCATCCACGGGCTGGTGAAGAACCGGACGGAGATGGAAGAGCGGGTGGTGCAGCTGTTGCAGACCGTCGGGTTGCATCCGGAGCATATGCGCCGGTTCCCGCATGAGTTTTCCGGTGGGCAGCGCCAGCGGATTGGTATTGCCCGGGCTTTGGCCGTCGAGCCGAAGTTGATCGTTTGCGACGAGCCGGTTTCCGCCCTCGATGTGTCGATCCAGGCGCAGGTGATCAACCTGTTGGAGGACCTTCAGGAGCAGTTCGGCCTGGCCTATCTGTTCATCGCCCATGATCTCAGCGTGGTCGAGCATATCAGCAACCGGGTGGCAGTGATGTATCTCGGCCGGGTGGTCGAGGTGGCGACGGCCGAGGAGCTGTACGAAAATCCGTTGCATCCCTATACTGAGGCGTTGCTTTCGGCGGTGCCGATCCCGGACCCGAAGATCAAGCGTAAGCGTATCGTTTTGCAGGGCGATGTGCCCAATCCGATCCGGCCGCCTTCGGGCTGTCACTTCCATACGCGGTGCCCGATCGCCGAGCCGCGGTGTTCGGTCGAGGTGCCGGTTTTGAAAAGTGCCGGTGGGCGGCATCAGGTTTCCTGCCACTTGCGCGGCTGATCAGCCGTAAGGCTGGGCAGAGCCCAGCCTTTTTCCCTTCATGAGTCTTTCTCTGTAAGCGTTGGGGTCAGCCCCCCAGGCCGGCGGTCACGGCAGCATATCCTGGCGTGGGTGCTGGGGGTGGTCGGGGGTCCAGCTGCGCAGGAATTCCTCCAGTGCCGGTTCGGCTTGCTGTGGCAGTACGATGCTGAGCACCACGAATTGATGGCCGGCGCCGATGCCGCGGCCGCGTAGACGCAGGCGGGTGCCGGGGCCGGAATGGGGCGGGATTGACAGGGCGACGGTGCCGGTGAGGGTTGGCACCTCGATACGGGCGCCGAGGATGGCTTCGGGGAGGGTGACGGGCAGGTCGAGGATGATGTCGTTTTCCTCGCGGCGGAAGAAGCGGTGGGGGGCGACGGCGATTTCGATCAGGGCGTCGCCGGGTGGGCCGCCGCCGAAGCCGGGCTGGCCTTGGCCGCGCAGGCGGAGCGCCTGGCCGTCGGCGTGGCCGGCGGGGATGGTGACGTCGAGCGAGCGGCCGTCGGGCAGGGTGATGCGGCGGATTGTGCCGATGGCGGCGTCCATGAAGGAGACGGCCAGGCTGTAGCGGGCGTCCTCGCCGCGGGTCCGGAAGTCGCGGCGGCGGCCGCCGCCGGCCTGGCGGAGCATTTCCTCGATGTCGCTGGGGTTGAAGCCGGCGGGGTTGAAGCCGCCCTGTTGGTGTCCACCGGGGTTGAAATCGTGGCGTCCGGGGCGGGGGCGTTGGATTTCGGCGCCGGTGGCGTCGATCTCGCCGCGGTCGAAGCGGGCGCGTTTCTCGGTGTCCGAAAGGACGGCGTGGGCCGAGGAGATGGCGGCGAATTTTTCCGCGGCGTCTTTCTTGTCCGGGTTGGTGTCGGGATGGTTTGCCTTGGCGAGGCGGTGATAGGCGCGGCGGATGTCGGCCGCGGAGGCGGCGGGGGCGACGCCCAGGATGTCGTACGGGCTTTTCATGGCGGGCAGTGTAGGCGGGGCGGGGGGTGGCGGGAAGGAGGGGTTATTTGTTTTGATATCGTAACATTATCGGCAAGCATGGGCGTTAGCCGTTTGGGCGGTTTTTGACGGAAAGCCGGCCGCTAGAGGGCATGGTGCGCGACGCGAGGAGGCGGGGCGGGGCGTTGGGGCAGCGCGCGGGCGCGGTGCCCGGGTATTCGGGCGGGGGGAATTTGCACGGGGGAGGGGTGGGCGCTGCGCTGGCGTGCCCGGGATTGCCGCGGGCGGGCGGGAGGCCCGGCGCAATGGGCGGTGCGGCAGGAGACGCGCGGCAGGAGACGGTGCGGCAGGAGACGGTGCGGCAGGACAGGGTGGACGCCATGACCGGGAGGGGCAGGTCGCCGGCGGCGAGGCGGGCGAGCAGGACCGAGAGGGCGCGAAATGCGCCGGCGATGGCGTGGAGCTGCGGGGCGATGGCGCGGCCGAGGAGGCCGGTGCGGGTGGCCCATAGCAGGAGGGTGGCCAGGAGGGCATCGATGCGGGCGCAGATATCCTGGGCGCGATGTGACGCCGGTTGCGCCGCGGGGGGAATGCCGGACAGGGGCTGTGCTGATGCACTGTTCATGAAATGTTCCTAACACTGATGACGCCGGGCGTAAAGGGTTATTTGCTTAGATAAGAAAAGTTATGGCCGGCAAGGGAGGGTGGCGGATGCCGTTGACACGTTCCGTGGTGTCTCCCACTTTCTGGCTGGTGGCTCATCCGGTGGACAGCATGCCCTTGCCAATATCCGACTTTGCGTGGCCTGGCCTGATTTCGGCGTTGCATGGCAGCGGGCGCCGTGCGGCGCTGGCGATTACTGGCGGCGGGAGCGGGGCGATCGGGGAGTTGCTGCGGGTGCCGGGGGGTTCGCGGCTGTTGGTCGAGGCGCAGGTTCCGTATGACGAGCAGGCGCTGGCGGGGTTTTTGGGGTACGCGCCGGAGCAGGCTTGCAGTGCGGCGACGGCGATTGGGCTGGCGCGGCAGGCGCGGATTCGGGCGGTGGCGATGCTGCCGGCGGGGGCGGATGTGATTGGGTTGGGGGCGACGGCGGCGCTGGTGAGCGATCGGCCGCGGCGGGGGGAGCATCGGGTGCATTTGGCGACGGCTTCGGGGGCGGGGGTGGCGCATTGGACGGCGGTTTTGGCGAAGGGGCGGCGGGATCGGGCGGGGGAGGAGGATTTGACGGCGCGGGCGATCCTGTTGTGGCTGGCGCGGGGGTGTGGGGTGGCGGCACCTGGGCCGGAAGCGTTGCTGGATGGGGATGAGGTGTTTGCGGCGGCCGAGGTGGCCGACGGGGATGCGATTGATGGGTTGTTGGAGGGCGCGCATCGGCGGGTGACGGTGTTGCCGGATGGGCAGTTGGCGGTTGGGGCGGCGGCGCCGGGGGTGGTGTTTCCGGGGTCTTTCAATCCGCTGCATCACGGGCATCTGGCGCTGGCGCGGGCGGTGCAGGAGATGCGGCAGGCGGCGGTGGCGTATGAGATTTCGGTGACCAATGTGGATAAGCCGGCGCTGGCGGGGGCGGTGGTGCGGGAGCGGGTTTCGCAGTTTGCCTGGGCGGCGCCGGTGGAGCTGACGCGGGCGCCGACGTTTTTGGAGAAGTCGGCGCTGTTTCCACGGGCGACTTTTGTGATTGGGGTGGATACGGCGGAGCGGCTGGTGGCGCCGCGGTATTATGGCGGGGATGAGGGGCGGATGCATTCGGCGCTGGAGGCGTTGGGGGGGGCGGGGTGCGCGTTTCTGGTGGCGGTGCGGGTGGATGAGGGGGCGCGGCTAAGGCGGTTGGGGGATGTGGCGGTGCCGCGGCGGTATGCTGATTTGTTCAGCGAGATTCCGGAGGGGCGGTTTCGGGTGGATGCTTCGTCGAGTGCGATTAGGGCGAGGCGGGGCTGAGGGGGAGGAAGGG
>JANXSA010000252.1 GCA_025352915.1 Rhodospirillales bacterium
GCCTTCCTCAAGGCCTCGATGGCCCCCTTGCCGAAGGCGCTTAAGGGTCGAGGTCCAGGGTCTCGGACCCTGGTGGGGTCTGGGGCAACGCCCCAGCCTTGCTTTCCTACCAGCCAGCCGGCTCGAACTGGTAGCCGTTGCCTTGGGTTCGGATGTAGCCGCAGTACGGGTCGCCGAAGTGGAACGGCATGATCAGAGCGTTGCGGGCGGCGGCGTTTTTGAGGGTTCGGGCGCGGGCTTCACGGGCCATGTCGGCGTTGAGGATGTATCGGTCGTTCCAGTGCGGGTAGGCGACCTGGATGGGCGAGTGCATCGTATCGGTGGTGAACATGCCTTCTTCGCCGTTTGAGCGCAGGCGCATGGAGAACATGCCGGGGGCGTGGCCGAAGACCGGCTCGGGGGCCAGGCAGCCGGCGAGTTCCTTGCTGCCGTCATAGAAGTCGCCGAGGCCGGCGTCGAGGATGGGCAGGACGGAATCGGCGAAGGAGCCGGCCTGGACCATTTTGTCACCGCGGTCGTATTCGGCTTTCCAGTGGTCGAATTCGGGCTTGGGGAACAGGTAACGGGCGTTCGGGAAGGTCGGCACCCAGCGCCCGTCCTGGAGCACGGTGTTGTTGCCGACGTGGTCGGTGTGCAGGTGGGTGTGAACCACGTGGGTCACCTGGTGCGGGGCGGCGCCAGCGGCTTCGAGCCAGGGCAGCAGCATTGTGTTGAGGTTGTGCATGCGCGGGGCGGCGCGGGTTTTGAAGTTACCGACGCCGGTGTCGATCAGGATGACGTTGCCGCCGGCGTGCACGACCCAGACCTGGATGGTGACGATGAAGCGGTCCATGGCCGGCACATAGTGGTTCGGGGCGAGCCAATGGCGCTGGGCGGCGATGCCGGCGTCGCGTTCGGCCTTGGCGATCTCGGGGAAGAGGAAGTCTGGCGCGTGGGTGGGGCCGGTGTATTCGATGACGCTGCTGACGCGGGCGTCGCCGATCATTCGGGAGTGCAGCATGGGTCTCAGCCTTCCTGCGGCAGGTTGGCGGCGACGGATGGCCGGGCGTTGAAGCTGGCGTGCCAGGCGGCGAGTTTGGGGCGCGTGGCCTGCCATGCCTCGGATGCGAAGCGGAAGTCGAGATAGCCGAGCGCCACGCCGATGGCGATGTGGCCGATGTTGAACGGGGTTGCGGCGAGCGTGGCTGCCTCGGCTTCCAGCGCATCGAGGCTACATTCGATCTTGCCGTGCCACAGCGCTGCGTGCGGGGCGGAGCGCATCACCGCGGGCTTGTTTCGCTCGGTCAGGCGCAGCAGCGAGATGTCCAACATGCCGCTGCCGAGTGCCTGCCAGCGCAGTGCTATCAGGCGGGCATTCCACTCGGCCGGGAATAGCGATCCGCCGGCCATGCGGTCGAGAAATTCGCAGACCACGGGCGAGTCGTAGATGATCGTGCCATCGGCCAGCACCAGGGTTGGGATCTTGCCCAGCGGGTTCTCGCGCATCAATTCGGGGTGCGGATCGGTGCCGCCGACCACGGTGCGGACCAGGTCGATGCGCTCCTGCACGCCGAGTTCGTGCGCGGCGATCACCACCTTTCGCACATAGGGCGAGCGCGGCGACCAGTGCAGGATCATGCGACCCGTGACGTTCATGCTTTTCCCTCCAGAATTGGCGCATGTTGGCACCGGCCCCGCGCCTCGCCTAGACTCACGGGGAGACGGCCAAGGGGAAACAGGCGTGGCGATCGAGAAACGCAGGATGACGGCGGCTGAAGCGGTGGCCGGGATATTGGATGGTGCGACGGTGATGCTGTCCGGATTTGCCGGCGCTGGATTCTCCAATCAGCTTGTGGCCGCATTGCGCGATCTCGGGCCGCGCAACCTGACCCTGGTGGTCAATTCGGCCACGCATCGGCTGTCGAACACACATGAACTGATCGCCGCCGGCATGGTGCGAAAGGTGATCTGCTCGGCGGCGCGCGGGCACGACAAGAGCGGGCTTTCCGCCTTCGAGCAACTCTACAAGGATGGCAAAATCGAGCTGGAGGTGCTGCCGCAGGGCACCTTCGTCGAGAGCATCCGCGCCGGCGGGGCAGGGATACCGGCCTATTTCACCCCGACCGGCTTCGGCACCGACCTGGCCGCCGGCAAGGAAACGCGGCGCTTCGGCGAGCGCGACTATGTGCTGGAAGCGGCGATCACCGGCGATGCCGCGCTGATCCGGGCGGATGTGGCGGATCGTTGGGGCAATCTGACCTTTCGCCACGCCCAGCAGAATTTCGGCCCGGCCATGGCCACGGCGTCGAAGCTGGTGGTGGCCGAGGTGCGCGCCTTCAGCGAGGTGCCGATCCCGCCGGAGCAGGTGCAACTGTCGGGCGTCTTTGTCGATCGGATCTACGTCGCGGGAGATGGGGCATGAAACCGCTCAACCGGTTGCAGATGGCCTGGCGCGCTGGCCAGGACGTCGAGGATGGGACCGTGGTCAATCTCGGCCTCGGCATGCCGGTCAATGTGTCGGACTATGTGCCGGCGGATTTCGACGTGGTGGTGCAGTCGGAAAACGGCATCATCGGGGTGGGGCCGTTGGCCTCGGCCAATGCGTCGGACGCCGACCTGGTGGATGCCGGTAGCCGCCGGGTCACGCTGCGGGCGGGGGCCACGGTGATCGATTCGGCCAACAGCTTCGCCATGATCCGCGGCGGGCATATCGATGTGACCATCCTGGGGGCGTTCGAGGTGGCCGCGAATGGCGATCTCGCCAACTGGGATAATCGCATTCCCGACAAGGGGCCGCTGGTTGGCGGCGCGATGGACCTGGCGGCCAGCGCGCAGGCCGTGTGGGTGCTGATGGAGCACAACACCCGCAAGGGCGGGCCGCGCTTGTTGGAGGCGTGCACCCTGCCGCTGACCGCGGTGCGTTGCGTGAAGCGGATCTATACCGATATCGCGGTGCTGTCGGTCACCGCCGGAGGCTTTCTGGTGCACCAGATCCTGCCCGGCATTTCGCGCGACGAGCTACAGCAGCGCACCGGGGCAAAGCTGACCTTTGCGCCGGATTGCGGCGATCTTGTCGCCCCTGAAATCGCATTGCCGGAGGCGTGAGATGAAACAGTGGATCGAAGTGAACGGCACCGCGTTGCGCTACGAGGTCAGCGGGACCGGGCCAAGCACGCTGGTGCTGGTGCACGAAATGGGCGGCACGCTGGATAGCTGGGACCACGTGCTGCCGGCGCTGTCGGCCACGCGCCGGGTGCTGCGCTATGACACGCGCGGGGCAGGGCAGTCGGAGAAACTCGCAGCCACGCCGACCATGGCACTGATGGCCGATGACATCGCGGCGTTGCTGGATTCCCAGGGCATCACCGGCCCTGTCGCGATCGCCGGCTGCGCGGTCGGCGGCGGGATCGCCATGACCTTCGCCCTGCGCCACCCCGCCCGCACCGCCGCCCTGATCGCCATGGGCCCCGCCACCGGCGTGGCACCGGAACGCCGTGCCGCCACGCTGGCCCGCGCCGAGGCGACGATCAAGGCGGGCATGGCCGCGGTGGTGGAGGAGAGCTTCGCCAGTTCCTACCCGCCGGAGGTGCGCCACAACGCCGAACACTTCCGCCAGTTCCGCGCCCGCTGGATCGCCAATGACCCGCACTCCTACGCCTGCATCTATCGCATGCTGGTCGAAACCGACCTGGCACCGTCCTACGGTCGCATCGCTTGCCCGGCGCTGCTCCTGGCCGGTATCCACGACAAGCTGCGGCCGCCGGCGCTGGTGGAACCGATCGCACAGGCGATTCCGGACGCGCGGTTCCAGGCATTGGACAGCGGGCACTTCATGGCGGTGCAGACGCCGGGACTGGTGGCGGAGGCTATCGGCAGGTTTTTGAGCGAACAGGGAATATAAGGAAATATTTCTTTCCTGGAAAAAAGAACATCCTTCCCTCCCCGGCGCCTCACCGTTGGCACCCCCAAGCCGCGCAAGCTACACTCCGCCCATGGCAAAGACTCCGCACCCTGTGGCTTTCTCCTGACGCATGCCCTTTGCCACCACCCTCACGCTCTATGTCGCGCGCGTCTTCGCCTTCCACATGCTCGGCATGCTGGCGGCGCTGACCGGCATTGTCGCCCTGTTCGACCTGATCGAGCTGCTGCGCCGCGCCGCCACAAGGCCGGAGGCGACCTTCGCCGTGGTGGGCGAGATCGCCGCCCTGCGCCTACCCTGGGCGATGATGCAGATCCTGCCATTTGCCGTGCTGCTGGGCGGCATCCTGGCGTTCTGGCGTCTCACGCGCTCGTCTGAACTCATCGTCGCCCGCGCCACCGGGCTGTCGGCCTGGCAGTTCCTCGCCGGCCCGACGCTCTGCGCCGTCGCCCTCGGCTGCTTCGCCGTCGCCGTGGTGACCCCAGTCTCCGCCGCCATGCGCGCCCGCGCCGAGTCGCTCGACAGCACCTTCATCAAGACCGGCGGCGGCCCGATGGCGCTCAACGGCGGCCAGCTCTGGTTGCGCCAGGCCGACCGCGAGCTTGACCCGCAAGGTGTGGCCCTGCTGCACGCCAACCGCGTGGTGGTGCGCGGCGGCACCCTGTCCGCCGACCAGCTCAGCGTCTTCCGCCTCGACGCCAGCGACCGCCTGCTGGAACGCGTCGAGGCCCGCGCCGCCACCCTGCAAAACGGCCAATGGGCGCTGACCGATGCCCGCACCATCGTCCCCGGCCGCCAGCCGACCGCCCCGCGCGATTTCGCCCTGCCCACCAGCATGACCGTCGACCGCGTCCAGGACAGCTTCGCCCCGCCCGACACCCTGTCGATCTGGGCCCTGCCCGGATTCATCGACCTGCTCGACCGCTCCGGCTTCTCCTCGATCCGCCACCGCCTGCATTTCCACTCGCTGCTCGCCATGCCGCTGCTGGCCGGCACCATGGCCCTGCTCGCCGCCGGCTTCTCAATGCGCACCACACGGCGCGGCGGCGTCGGCCAGATGATCGGCAGCGGGGTCGCCGCCGGCTTCACCCTGTTCGTCATCTCCAAGGTCGCCGAGGAATTCGGCCAGACCGGCACCTTGCCCCCGCCGCTCGCCGCCTGGGCTCCGATCGGCGCCGGCCTGCTGCTCTCGGTCTCGCTCCTGCTCCATCTCGAGGACGGCTGATGCGCGCGCTCTTCTGTCTGCTCGCCTTCCTCCTGGCCACCCCCGCCATGGCCCAACCTGCCTTGTCCGGCCGCGCCCAACCCGATCGTGACGCCCCGGTCTACTACCTCGCCGACACCGTCGAATACGACCGCGACCGCGGCCTCGTCACCCTGACTGGCCACGTCGAATTCTGGCAAGGCGCCCGCATGCTCCTGGCCGACAAGGTCACCTACGACCGCAATTCCGGCGTCGCCGCCGCCATCGGCCGCGTCACCCTGCTCGAAGACGACGGCCAGACCGTCTTCGCCGATTACGCCGAGCTATCCAGCGGCATGAAGGACGGCGTCATGGCCGGCATGCGCGCCCTCCTCGCCCAAAACGGCCGCCTCGCCGCCAACGGCGCCCGCCGCACCGACGCCCGCGTCAACGAACTGAGCCGCGCCGTCTACTCCACCTGCGACCTCTGCCCCACCGACCCCAGCCGCGCCCCCCTCTGGCAACTCCGCGCCCGCGAAGTCATCCAGGACAAAGACAACAAGCGCCTCGAATACCACGACGCCGTGCTCGACATGTTCGGCATCCCGGTCATGTACACCCCGTTCCTGACCCACCCCGACCCCACCGAAAAGCGCGCCAGCGGCATCCTCGTCCCCGCAATCGGCTTCTCCAAGCGCCTCGGCGCCTATGCCACCGTGCCCTATTACTGGGTGATCGACGACAGCTCGGACGCCACCATCACCCCCCTGGTCGCCTCCCGCAACGGCCCCGCCATCGACCTGGAATACCGCCGCCGCTTCAACAACGGCCGCATCACCATCGACAGCTCGCTGGCCAACCACCGCAGCACCGTCGGCGGTCCCAACGGCCGCAGCAGCCCCGCCGGCCACATTTTCGCCAAGGGCCTGTTCGCCATCGACGACACCTGGCGCTGGGGCTTCGACATCAACCGCGCCAGCTCGCTGCGTTACATGCGCGACTTCCGCGTCCAGAACTGGGCGCCAGTCCTGCAGACCCAGATCTACCTCGAAGGCTTCGGCCAGGGCTCCTACACCCGCCTGGACGCCCGCGCCTACCAAGGCCTGGCCAGCACCGTCATCGCCCGCCGCCTGCCGCTGATCGCGCCATATTACCAATACAGCTACGCCGGCGAGCAGGACCGCCTCGGCGGCCGCATCGGCCTGGATTTCGACGTCCTGAACATCATGCGCACCGAAGGCAGCACCACCCGCCGCGCCCGCCTCTCCACCACCTGGGAACGCCCGGACACCGACCGCTTCGGCGGCGTCTGGAACCTCAAGCTCCGCCTGGACAGCGCCGCCTATGCCGCCTCCCAGTTCGACCAGCTGCCGAACTTCGCCGCCGCCCGCCAAACCAATGCCTCCCAGGCGATGCCAACCGCCGCCCTGCAATGGCGCTGGCCGCTGGTCCGCCACACCGGCGAATGGGGCACCCAGATCGTCGAACCCATCCTGCAAATCGCCGCCTCGCCGCGCGGCGCCAGCTACCTGCGCAGCCGCACCCGCATCCCCAACGAAGACAGCTTCGACTTCGAATTCACCGACGCCAACCTGTTCGCGCTCAACCGCTTCCCGGGGATCGACCGGCTCGAAGGCGGCGTGCGCGCCGCCGGTGCCCTGCGCGGCGCCTGGACCCTGCCCTCCGGCGCCAAGCTCGAAGCCCTGGTCGGCCAGTCCTGGCGCCTCGCCCGTGACCCCGCCTTCCCCGCCGCCTCCGGCCTGCGCGACACCGCGTCCGACATCGTCAGCCGCGCAACCGTCGCCCCGGTGCCCTGGCTCGACCTCACCTCGCGCCAGCGCTTCGACCGCCGCAGCTTCCAGCCGCGCTTCATCGACGCCCTGGCCACCGTCGGCGACGAACGCCTGCGCCTGACCGGCGGCTATATCTACACCACCACCAACCCGTTCCTGTTCTACGAAAACGCCGCCGCCCTGACCGCGCCAACCAAGCCGCGCAACGAAGGAACCGCCGGCATCTCCACCAAGCTCACCGACCATTGGCGCATGTCCGCCTATGCCCGCCGCGACCTGCGCACCGCCAAAGGCGTCAGCGACGGAATGCGCCTGACCTACGAAGACGAGTGCTTCATCTTCGACATCAACCTCGCCCGCCGTCACACCGCCATCAACGGCGACAACGGTGCCACCCTGCTGCTGTTCCAGATCACCTTCAAAACCGTCGGCCAGTTCGGGTTCAACACGCTGTAGGTGAAGGCAGGAAGCCAAGTGGCAGAAAGATTCTTCTTTTTGTGAACAA
>JANXSA010000279.1 GCA_025352915.1 Rhodospirillales bacterium
TCACCGCCCGGCTGGTGGCCACGGCGGCCGCGGCACCAACCTGGGTACTGACGCGCGCCAGCGCCGATCCGCATCGGGTAGCAGCGTTTGAGTCGGCCGGGGTCGCGGTGATCCCGGCGGGCGACGCGCCTGCCGGGGTCGACCTGGTGCAAGGGCTGCGGCTCCTGGCCGAGCGCGGCATCACCCGCCTGCTGGTCGAAGGCGGCGCCCAGCTTGCCGCCGCCCTGTTGCGCGACGACCTGGTGGACCGGCTCGCCTGGTTCCATGCGCCCACGGTGATGGGCGGCGATGGCTGGCCGGCGGCCCAGGGTTTTGGCGTCGCGCGGTTGGCGCAGATGCAGCATTTCGTGCGCACGGACACCCGCGCTGTGGGCGCCGACCTGCTCAGCGAGTATGTTCGCGCCACTGGGACCGAATTGGGAGCGAAGGCCTGATGTTCACCGGGATCGTCACCGGCCAAGGCACGGTGCGCGCCATAGCCCCGATCGGCGGCGGCCAGGACATGCGCCTGATGATCGGCGTGCCCGCCGGCTGGGCCGATATGGCCAGCATTCCGCTCGGCGCCTCGATCGCCTGTTCCGGCTGTTGCCTCACCGCGATTGAACTGGGCGCCGACTGGTTCGCCGTCACCGCCTCGGCCGAGACGCTGTCCAAGACCACGCTGGGCACCTGGGCCGTCGGCACAAGCATCAACCTCGAACGCCCGCTGAAAGTCGGCGACGAACTCGGCGGGCACATCGTCTCCGGCCATGTTGACGGGCTCGGCGAGGTGATCGCCGCCGTCGCGGACCAGGGCTCGACCCGCTGGAGCTTTCGCGTGCCCGGCGCCATCGCCCGCTTCATCGCCCCCAAGGGCTCGGTGGCGATCGACGGGGTTTCCCTCACCGTGAACGAGGTGTCGGGTGATACATTCGGCGTGAACATCATCCCGCACACGGCAGAGGTGACAGGTTTCGGCCTTCTCAAGGTCGGGGACCGGGTCAATATCGAGATCGACACCGTGGCGCGCTATGTCGCGCGCCTTGCCGAATACACCGCCTGAGGTCCGCCGCACCATGAGCCAGCTCCTGACCAAGACGCTTTCGCAGTACCTGGCCTCGGCCGAGGACCTCATCGAGGAGGCGCGCGCCGGGCGCATGTTCATCTTGGTCGACGATGAAGACCGGGAAAACGAGGGCGACCTGGTCATCCCGGCCCAGTTCGCCACGCCGGACGCCGTCAACTTCATGGCGCGCCACGCCCGCGGCCTGATCTGCCTCGCCATGACCCGTCAGCGCGTCGAGCAACTCGGCCTGCCGCTGATGAGCCAGTCGAACGGCACCCGCCACACCACTGCTTTTACAGTGTCAATCGAAGCGCGCGACGGCGTCACCACCGGCATCTCCGCCCATGACCGCGCCCACACCATAGCCGTCGCCACCAACCCCGAGCGCGGGCCGATCGACATCGTCACCCCCGGCCACGTCTTCCCGCTGATGGCGCGCGAGGGCGGCACGCTGGTCCGCGCCGGGCATACCGAGGCGGCGGTGGACATCGCCCGGCTGGCCGGGCTCAGCCCCGCCGGCGTCATCTGCGAGATCATGAACGACGATGGCACCATGGCCCGCCTGCCCGACCTGGTGACCTTCGCCCAGCACCACAACCTCAAGCTTGGCACCATCGCCGACCTGATCGCCCATCGCCGCCGCACCGAGCGGCTGGTGCGCCGGGTGACCGAGGGCACGCTGAACCACGCCGTCGGCGGCGAGTGGAAGCTGATCGTCTATGTCAACACCATCGAGCACGCCGAGCACTTGGTGCTGGTCAAGGGCGACCTGTCGGCTCCCGGCCCGGTGCCGGTGCGCATGCACGGCGTGGACCTGCTGAACGACCTGCTGGGCGAGACCACTCGCGGGGCACTCACCAAGTCGATGGCGCTGATCGCCCGCGAGGGCCGCGGCGCCGTGGTGCTGCTGCGCGAAATGCGCGCGACGACGATTTCCGAGCGGGTGCGCCAGCTCGCCGCCGCCGAGCGCCCGCGCAACGAGCTGCGCGACTATGGCATCGGCGCGCAGATCCTGCTCGATCTCGGCGTGCGTGATCTGATCCTGTTGTCGAACCACCCGCGCACCATCATCGGCATCGAGGGCTACGGCCTGAACGTCGTCGAACAGCGTCCGCTCGACGATGCCTGATATCAAGAGAGGCAGGCAAGGCCAGGGTTTCACCCTGGACCCACCAGGGGCCAAGCCCCTGGACCTTAATGGATAAGGGTCCAGGGGGCTTGGCTCCTTGGCGGGTGTGGGCGGAGCCCAGCCTGTCCAGTCGTGCGTCCCTGAGTTCTGATATGCGACGAAAGCACAGCCAATGAGCACGGTCGACGCCAAGCTCCCCATCGCCCCGAAGCTGGAAGGCCGCCCGCCGCGCCTGCTGGTGGTGCGGGCACCATATTACACCGCGATCGTCGACGGGCTGCGCGACGGCGCGCTGCGCATCATCACCGAGGCTGGCGGCACCTGCGACGTGCTGGACGTTGCCGGCGCGCTGGAATTGGCGACGGCGATCCAGTTCGCGGTGAAAGGCGATCGGGCCTATGACGGCTTCGTCGCCCTCGGCTGCGTGGTGAAGGGCGAGACCGACCATTACGAGCATGTCTGCCGCGAGGCGATGCAGGCGCTGACCCGCGTGGCGCTGGACCACACCCTGGCGCTCGGCAACGGCCTGCTGATGGTGGCCACCGAGGTGCAGGCGATCGAGCGCTCGGGCGCCGACGGCCACAACAAGGGCGCCGAGGCCGCCGCCGCAGCACTGCTCCAAATCCGTGCCGCCCGCCAATTGGGCGCGGCGAGCTGATCATGGCCAAGACCACCGCCGACAAACCGGCCGCGACCGCTGCCCGGCCGCGCACCTCGGCGCGCGTCGCCGCCGTCCAGGCGCTGTTCCAGGCCGAACAGATGCAAATCTCCGCCGAGCGGGTGATCGACGAATTCGTGCGCCACCGCCTCGGATCAGGAGCGGGGGGTGCCGAACCTGGCGCCGGCTTCGAGGATGGCCGGGCGCCGGATGCCAATGTGCCGCTGTTCGGCCGCATCGTGCGCACCGCCACCGCCCAGCAGGATGCGCTGGACGCTCTGCTCGCGGCGACGCTGACCGAGGACTGGCCAATGGAGCGACTCGATCCTGTGTTGCGCGCCTTGTTGCGGGCGGGTGCCGCCGAGATGTGGATGAGCGACGGCCCGCCTGGACGGGTGGTGATCAACGAGTATCTCGACATCGCGCACGGCTTCTTCGACGGCGATATTCCCAACATGGCCAATGGCGTGCTGGACCGCCTTGCCCGCCGGCTGCGCCCCGGTGAGTTTCCCGGCGAATCCGCCTCCTGAATCGCACGGCGAGGGATCGGACGTGACATCAGTCCCCGCCGAGTTCGAACTGATCTACAAGCATTTTCGTCCGCTTGCCGGCCCGGACGCGCTGGGTCTGGGCGACGACGCCGCGATCTTCACCGCGCCGGCCGGACGTCAGATGGTGGTGGCGGCCGATGCCATGGTGGCCGGCGTGCACTTCCTGCCGGACGACCCGCCGGAGCTGGTGGCGCGCAAGCTGCTGCGCACCAATTTGTCCGACCTCGCCGCCATGGGGGCGGCACCGTTCGGCTATCTGCTGACCGTCTCGGTGCCGCGCGACACGCCGGATGCCTGGTTTGCCGCCTTTGCTTCCGGGCTGGCGGCCGATCAGGCGGAGTACGGCATCACCCTGCTGGGCGGCGACACCACCTCGACCCCTGGTCCCGTCAGTCTTTCGCTGACCATCCTCGGCACCGTGGTCCCCGGCACTGCCTTGCGCCGCACCGGGGCGCGGCCGGGCGACGGCGTCTGGGTGACCGGCACGATCGGCGATGGCGCGCTCGGCCTGTTGGCCGCCACCGGCAGGCTGGACGATAACCACGGCTTCCTGGCCGGCCGCTATCGGCTGCCACAGCCGCGCTTGGCCTTGGGCCAGCGCTTGGCGGGCATTGCGGCGGCGGCGATGGATGTGTCGGACGGGCTGGTCCAGGACCTCGGCCATCTCTGTCGCGGTGCCGGGATCGCAGCGACGATCGAGGCCGCGCTAGTGCCGCTATCGCCGGCCGCGCGCGCCGCGGTTGCCGCCGATGGCGCCTTGCTGGCGCGCTGCCTGGGCGGCGGCGACGACTATGAATTGCTGCTGGCGGTGGCGGACGCCGATGCGCCGGCCCTGCTGGAAGCGGCGGCGGCGTGCGGCGTTGCGGTCACCCGGATTGGCCGATTCGCCGCGGGACCGCCAGACGTCGCGGTATGCGGCCCCGACGGCGCGCCAATGACGCTGCCGGCCGGCGGCTGGAGCCATTTCGCCTGAAGTGCCACGTTCAATAGTTGCTGCGCGTCGCCGTCGTGCCGGCCGGGCCGCCGGGATTGAAGCGGCCGACATTGCCCAGCAGTTGCTGCAGGAAGCTGCTCTCGTTGCCGGGCGTCGGCGTGGTGCGAGACACCACATCCACATCCACGCCGTCCTCCATGCCCTTCTTGTCGATCCGGCGCAGCACGCCGGCGCGATCGAACACCAGCGTCACAGTCTTTTGGTCTTGCACCGCGTTGGTGGCGCCGATCACCGGCTTGGTCAGTTCGGAAATGTAGATCCAGGTGTCGTCATCAAACGCCGCGCGCGTGGTCGGCGAGCCCAGCAAGGCATTGGCATCGCCGCGAGTCGACGTGCCCGGCACCAGCTGCGCCAGCTGGTCGGGGTCCACCCGGTTGCCGCGCGCCTGCACCGGATGGCTCAGGAAGCCCGAGGTGTCGAAGCTGCACCCGCCCAGCGGCGCGGCGGCAAGCAGCACCAGGGCCAACAGGGCGGCGTGACGGGCATGAAAGCAGTTTGGCGGCACAGTGCGGTCCTTAGCTTGGTCGAAGGCGGGGGCTTGGTCGACATACAACGCACGGCGCCGCACCGGCATTGCGGCCGGCAGGTTCCAGCGCGTCGCGGTCGTGCTAGCATGATCGCAACGCGCGCGCCATCGCGGCGGATGGAGCCGGCGCGCGTGCGCCAACACAGGAGAGCGCGAGGTGCTGGGTTTTCTTCGGCGACGCCGATTCGAACGGGCGGGGTACGAGCTTTATGGCGCGGCCGTCGCGGCGGCGCGACAGCCGTGGTTCTATCGCGAACTCGGCGTGCCCGACACGCTGGACGGCCGCTTCGACCTGGTCGGGCTGCACGCCTTCCTGGTGATCCGCCGCCTGTCCGCGCTGCCGCCGCCCGGGCCGGATGTGTCCCAGGCGGTGTTCGACGCGATGTTCTCGGATATGGACATCAACCTGCGCGAAATGGGCGTCAGCGACCTGGCGGTGGGCAAGCGCGTGACCGCGATGTGGGAGGCGTTCCACGGCCGCGCCGCCGCCTATGAAGCGGCCCTGGCCGGCGCCCCCCCGGTTGGAGATGGCGACACAGCCCTTGCCGAGGCCCTGGCGCGCAATGTCTGGCGCGGCCAGGTGACGCTGCCCGACGGGCCGCGGCGCCTCGCCAGCCTGGTGCGCCGCCACGTCGAACACCTCGGCCAGATCGCCCCCGCGGCGTTGCAGGCCGGCAAGCTGGCCTTCCCCGCACCCGAAGAAGTGTCCGCATGACCCCCCCCGAGCCTCCACGCGCCGAGTCGCCGCACCCCGAACCGCCGCATGCCGAACTGCCGCACCCGGTTTCCCTGGCCCAGATCGGCACGCCGGGCATGGCGCGCGAGGTGGTCGCCACCGCGGCGGAGTGCGCGGCGATCGCCGCCCGCCTGCTGATCCCCGCCGTCGGCGCGTTGTCCTGCCGCTTTCAGCTCACCCTGGCGCAGGGTGGCATGGTGGTGGCCCAGGGCACGCTGCTGGCCCGGGTCACCCAGATCTGCGTCGTCACCCTGGAGCCTTTCGAGGCTGACCTGCACGAGGATTTCCGCATCCGTTTCGTGCCCGCGGACGAGATCGGCGACCCCGCGGACGACCTGCTGGAACTCGATGCCGATGACGAGGTGCCATATCACGGCATCCACATCGACTTGGGCGAGGCGGCCGTCGAGCAACTGGCCCTGGCGCTCGATCCCTATCCGCGCATCCCCGGCGCCGAATTGCCGGCGGTTGATGGTCCCGACGCCGCCGTATCCCCTTTCGCCGCCCTCGCGCGCCGGGCGAGGCAAGGCTAGGATGCGTGCCATGTCGCGCAATGACTTGCAGGGGGCTGACACCTCTGCTAGTTGGCGCGCCTCGCGTTATCGCCCTTATGTGAACGCATCCGCCGGAGCGGCTTTTTGGTTGTGCCCGCGCTTTTCGCGCACCGCCCGATTGCTTACCCGTGCCGGCGGGATCGTCACGCTGACCGGAGCTGCGTTGTCCTATGGCTGTACCCAAGAAGAAAACCTCCCCCTCGCGCATGGGCATGCGCCGCAGCCACCAGGCATTGTCCGCCGCGGCACACGCCGATTGCGCCAATTGCGGCGAGCTGAAGCGCCCGCACCATGTCTGCAGCCATTGCGGCCATTACGACGGCCGCGAAGTGGCGGTTGCCGGCAAGGCCCTGAAGGGCACCGTCCGCGCCTGAGCCATCTGCCGGTCTGCCGCGCAGCGCGCGTAACGGGCCTGCGCGCATGAGCACCGGGTTCACCCTGGCGATCGACGCCATGGGCGGCGACCAGGCGCCCGATATGGTCGTCGCGGGGCTGGATATCGCCGCCGAGCGCCATCCCGGTGCCCGCTTCCTGCTGGTCGGCGACGAGGCGCGCCTGGCGCCGCTATTGTCGCGCTACAAGCGGGCCGGCGCGCTCTGCACTGTCCGCCACACGACCACCGTGATCTCGGGCGACATGAAGCCCACCGCCGCGCTGCGCCTGCGCGGCTCCTCGATGCGCGGCGCCATCGATGCCGTGGCGGCGCGCGAAGCCTCCGGCGTGGTCTCCGCCGGCAATACCGGGGCACTCCTGGCGCTGGCCAAGATCGTCATCAAGACGCTGCCCGGCATCGACCGCCCGGCGATGGCCGCCATCGGCCCGTCGGCGCGGGGTGATGTGGTGATGCTCGATCTCGGTGCCAATGTCCTGTGCGACACCCGCAACCTGGTCGAATTCGCCATCATGGGCGACGTCTTCGCCCGCACCGTGCTCGGCCTGACCGCGCCGACCATCGGCGTGCTGAACGTCGGCTCGGAGGAGCTGAAGGGCAGCGACACCCTGCGCCTGGCCGCCGAGACCCTGCGCGCCAGCCATCTCGGCCCGCAATTCCACGGCTTCGTCGAGGGCCACGACATCGCCGCCGGCACCACCGACGTCATCGTCACCGATGGCTTCACCGGCAATGTCGCACTCAAGACCGGCGAGGGCGCGCTCAAGCTGATGAGCGGCATGCTCCGCCAGGTCTTCGCCACCTCGCTGATGGGCCGGATCGGCTATTTCTTCGTCCGCCCAGGCCTCGAACGGCTGCGCGAATGGCTCGACCCCCGCCGCTACAACGGCGCGGTGATGCTCGGCCTCGGCGGCGTGGTGGTGAAATCCCACGGCGGCACCGACGCCCAGGGCTTCGCGCATGCCATCGATGTTGCTATGGACATGGTCGTGCATCGCTTCAACGACGGGATTCGCGATGGGCTCGACCGCCTCGCCGCGCTGGCCCAGGTAAACGGGGCGGCCAATGGGGCCTCAGCAAACGGATCAACAAATGGACCAGCAGACCCCGCCAGCGCCGGGACAGCCGCACCCGGTATTGATCGCGGATCGCGCCTCGCCACGGCCCCTTGAGATGGCGGGACCCGGCGCGGTGATGCGCCCGCGCACGCTGCTGACCGGGATCGGCGCCTACCTGCCGGCAAACGTGGTCACCAACGCCGAACTGGCGCAACGCGTCGACACCTCCGACGAGTGGATCCGCGAACGCACCGGCATCCGCCAGCGCCACATCGCAGCCCCGCACGAAAGCTGCGCCTTCATGGCCACCGAAGCCGCCCGTGCCGCCCTGGCCGATGCCGGCGTGACCTCAGCCGAGGTCGACGGCATCATCGTCGCCACCGCCACCCCGGACCAGGCCTTCCCCGCCGTCGCCGTGCGGGTCCAGGCAGCGCTCGGGGCAGGGGGCTTCGGCTTTGACCTCTCCGCGGCCTGCAGCGGCTTCATCTACGCCCTGTCGGTCGCCGACGGCATGATGCGCGCCGGCCAGGCCCGCTGCATGCTGGTGATCGGCTCCGAGGTCTATTCGCGCATCATGAACTGGGCCGATCGCGGCACCTGCGTGCTGTTCGGCGACGGCGCCGGCGCCGTCGTCCTGCGCGCCGGCGCCATACTTTCAGACGGGGGCACCGTCTCCGCCAGCGAACCCGGCATCCTGTCCACCCACCTGCACGCCCAAGGCGACCTCGGCGACATCCTCTATGTCGACGGCGCGGTCGGTCAGCCCGACAAGCCCGGCCACCTCGTCATGAAGGGCAACGAGGTCTTCCGCCACGCCGTCGGCAAGCTCGCCGGCGCCGTCACCGAGGCGCTCGCCGCCAACGGCCTGAGTCACAGCGATGTCGACTGGCTGGTGCCGCACCAGGCCAACCTGCGCATCATCGACGCCATCGGCAAGCGGC
>JANXSA010000284.1 GCA_025352915.1 Rhodospirillales bacterium
CCACCGCCCGCAGTGTGGTGCCGCCGGTCGCGTCGGCTTGGATGTAAAAGCTGCTGGCGGAATAGGTGGTGCCGTCGGGCGGCGTCACGGTGAGGGTGGCGAGCAGCGTGTCGTTCTTCAGGATGCCCAGGCGGGTGCCGGAAAAGGTGAACGACATGCCGCTTGGCGCGAAGGGCACGTCGCGGATGTCGATGGCGGCACCTGGGCCGAAGCCGTTGAATGTCACGCTGTTCAGGCTGCCCAGCGTCTCGACCGCCGTGATCCCCGCCGGTGTCTCCAGCCGGTATGAACCGCTGATCCGGGCGAGGGCTGCCGCGGCGTCGCCGGTTGGTGCAGCGCCGAGCAGCAGCGGCCGCGATCCGGCATCCAGCATGTCGATCGCGCCGAGCAATCCGCGGCGCGCCAGTATGGCGAGATAGCCCAGGTTTTCGCGGATCTCGCTGCCGGTCGCGGCCACCGTGAGCCCGCCGGTGACGTGGGCCAGGGTGGTGCCATCATCGGCGACGATCCCCGCGGCGGCGGCGGCGCTGAGCCGGCCGGTGACCGCCAAGCGCCATGACGGGTTGGTGATGGCGTCGAGGATATTTGCGCGGAAGGTGGCATGGCCCAGCATGGCGGCCGGGATCGTCAGCATTGGGTTGTCGCCCGCCAGCGTGATCGGATGCGGGCGTTCATCCTGTGCCGCCCAGCTATCCAGGGCCGCGACAATGCTGGCGCTGCTGACCACCAACTCCGGCGCCGTGTCGGTGAAGCGTAGGCGGCCCAGCCGTCCGCTGGCTGCCAGCGCCTGGATTTGCGCCAAGCCGCCGAGGACGTTGGCGGCGGTGTCGGCGACAGTGAAGCTGCTGAAGCCGGGTGCCAGTGACGCCTGGGCGATATCGGCGACGGCAATGATCTGCGACAGCTTGGCCGGCATTGCCATCAGCGCCAGCATCGCCTGGCCATCGGCAAGATCGGCGGCGGCCAGCGACAGGATGCGCGCGCCGCCGGTCAACTCGATGCCGCCCACGGCCCCGGCGGCGACCAGGGTCTTCATGTCGCCGATCCCGGCCGCGAACCCGGCTGGCGTGTCGCGGATCGTGAGCCCGCCTGCGGCTACCTGAGCGACCACGGCGGGGCCGGCGACCACCAGGGCGCTGGCGCCGGCGGCGCTGATCGGCCCGTCGACGGACAGGGCAAAGGGTGTGGTGATGCGCGCCAACAGCCCGGCGATGCGGCTTCCGACCTGCCAGTTGTGCAGCACCAGCTCCGGTGTCCCCGAACCGATCAGGCCGATGGTGAAGCTGTTGCTGATCCGCAGCAACGCATCGGCATTCGCCCCCACCTCGGCGGCCGTGAGGCTGAGCGCCACCGCGCCGCCGCCGGTAATCGAGATGCTGGCCAGCCGTCCGTTGACCGCCAATGGCTGCAATGCCGCCAGATGCGCCTGGATATTGGCCGCATTGTCGGTCACGGTCAGCACCGAGAACGGCGCGGACGGGGTTGTGGCGGCGGCGGCACTGGTGTTGCGGGTCAGCTGGTAGGCGCTGGCGATCGCGGCCAGCACCGCGGGCGCCGAAGCTGCCTGGGCCGGCGTCAGCACCAGCGGCGTGATCCCGCCATCCAGCAGGGTGATGCCGGAGATCCGGCCCTGCGACGCCAGCGTTTGCAACGCCGCGAGGTTGGCCACGACATTGCCGCTGAAATCGGTGATGGCGACGCTGCCGGCTAGCTTCGATGCGACGCCGGCCAGCAACGCGGCGGCGCCGGCGCCGAGATTGCCGGTGACCGCCAGCTTATACGGACCGCTGACCCGCGCCAGCACCGCGATCGCCGGTGCGGCAACCTGCCACCCGGCCAGGTTAAGCGTTGGTGTGCCGCCATCCGTCAGGGTGATCACATACGGCGCCAGCGGGGTGGCGGTGTTGACCAGCTTGGTGAAGGCTTCCAGGTACCGCGACAGGTCGGCCGCACTGACCGCCATCGTCGGCGTGGTCGCGTTGCTCAGCGACACCTGCTTGAGGCTGCCATGCAGCGCGCCGTACTCGATGGTGGACAGCGACAACAGGAAGTTGCTCGCCGACATGCGCCCGCTGGTGCCGGTCCCGGCATTGTTGAGATAGGGCGACGAGATCAACCCCAGCACGCCGAAATAGGTCAGCGAGGTGGTCAGGGTGATGCCGAGCCCAACCACGCCGCCGTCCAGCAGGTCGATGGCGGCGATGCGGCCGGCATCGGCAAGCGTCTTCAGCGTCGCCAGGTTGGCCACGATATCGGCCGCCAGTCCGGCAATGCGCACCCGTCCGAGATTGGCCAGCACCGCGTTGTTCTCGGCCAGGATCGCCGATGCCGTCGCAACCCCGATGGCACCGGTGACCACCAGCTGGTATGGCCCGATGATCCGCCCAAGCACGTTGGCGCGCACCGCGGCATTGCCGAGCACATCGGCGGCGATCGCCACACTGGGGGTGCCGCCGTCGGACAAGGTGATCGGCCGCGCCGGCCCGCCAACCCGGCTCAGCACCAGCGCCGCACCCGCCAGCTCGGCAGCAGTCAGCGTCAGGCCGGGCGCGGTATCGGTAAGGTGCAGCGCGCCGACATGGCCGGTGCGCATTTGCCCATCAACCCCGGCGAGGTTGGCCAGGATGCCGGCGAGGCTGTCCTGGATGATGAAATGGGCAAAGCGCGCGTCGAGCGCCGCACCGGCGGCTTGGGACGCGCTGATCAATTGCGACAGCATCACGTTCGGCGCCAGCCGCGCCAGCGCGTCGGCGCCGCTATCGAACTGTGCCGGCGTCAGCGCGATGATACCCGACCCGCCGTCGCGCAACCCTATCGTGGCGAGCCGGCCGCCTTCTGCCGCCGCCTGTAGCGATGGCAACCAGGCGGCGATGTTCTCGGCGCTGTCCAGCACGGCGGTGGTCTGCGGCAGGCGGATCAGCAGGCCGGGGGTGGAAGCGGCCGGCATGGCGCCCGCGCCGCTGGCGGTACGGTCGATGCCGGCGACGATGCCCGCCAGGCTCGCGGCCGAGATCGGACCGGCGAAATCGACGTTGACCGGCGAGCCGATCAACTGGATCACCTTGCTCAGCGCGGCGACATAGCTGTCGCGCACCGGCAGGATCAGGTCGGGCCGGCCGGCATCGCTGAGCTGGAGGTCGAAGATCGACCCGATGGCCTGCAATGCGTCGATATTCGCCGCCACCACGGCCGCGGCCAGCACCAGTGTCGGCGGAGTCGGGTCGGTGAACATGATCCGGCCGAGCGATCCCGCCCGCCACAGCGCCTGGATGTCCGGCAGGTGGGCGATCACATTGGCGGCGCTGTCCGCGATGCTGAACGCGGCGAAGCCGGTGGCCAGCGTCGCCGCCGCCGCGTCGGCCGCGGTGATGCGCTGGTGCAGCGCGTGCGGCCCGGCAACCAGGCCCAGCACCGCGGCGTTGCTGGCGGCCAGCGCCGGCGTGGTGATGATGGTGCCATCGCCGCCGTCGCGCAGGTCGATACCTGCGATCTTGCCGGCCAACGCCAGCGGCCGCAGCACGTCCAACCGGGCCGCCACGGCTTCGGCGGTATCCAGGATGCGGGTTCCCGCCGCCAGCGTGCCGGCGCCAAAGGCGGTGAGTGCGGCGGCAATCGAGAGGGCCATGCGCGGTCCGGCCCCGTCAAACCTGGGGCACGAAATGCGGGCGCTGGCGGTGAACTGGCATCAGGAATATCCGTTCCGGCCGGGCTGGGTGCTGCCGGCGGCGCCCCGCCCCCGATGGGGCAGTGGCGCATCATTCCTGATACTCCTTTCATTCAGGCTTCAAGAACCCACGCAGAAGCCCGGCAACCCACGCGGAAGCCCGGGCCGTGCCGCCGGAAATTTCCGGCCGAGCACCGAGGCCGCCGGGGTGAAGCTCAGGAGCCCTTGTCGGCCAGGGCCAGCGCGAAGGGCGGGGTGGCATTGCCCAGCGCCAACGTGGAGGTGCGCGCTACCGCCCCCGGCATGTTGGTGATGCAGTCATGCACCAAGCCTTCCTCGATATAGGTGGGGGCGGCATGACTGGTTGGCCGGCTGGTCTCCAGGCAGCCGCCCTGGTCGATGGCGATATCCACTACCACCGAGCCCGGCCGCATCTGGCGGACCATGTCGCGGGTGACCAGCTTCGGCGCCGCCGCACCCGGCACCAGCACCGCGCCGATCACCAAATCGGCCTCGATCACCACCGCCTCGATCGCCGCCGTGGTCGAATACAGCGTCTGCACCGAACTGCCGAACTGGACATCCAGCTCCTTCAGCCGGGTGATCGAGCGGTCGAAAATCGTGACATGGGCGCCGAGCCCGACCGCCATCATCGCCGCATTGGTGCCGGACACGCCGCCGCCAATAATCACCACGCGCCCCGCCTGCACCCCCGGCACGCCGCCCAGCAGCACGCCGGCGCCGCCTGCCTCCTTCTCCAGGCAATGCGCGCCGACATGCACGCTCATCCGCCCGGCCACCTCGCTCATCGGCGCCAACAGCGGCAACGCGCCCCGCGCATCGGTCACCGTCTCATAGGCGATGCAGGTGGCGCCGCAGCGAATCAGCCCCTCGGTCTGCGCCTTGTCGGCGGCAAGATGCAGATAGGTGAACAGCACCTGGCCCTCGCGCAGCATGGCGATCTCCGCCGCCAGCGGCTCCTTCACCTTCACGATCATGTCGGCGGCGGCGAACACCTCGGCGGCACTGGCCGCAATCGTCGCCCCGGCGGCGCGATAGGCATCGTCGGTGAAGCCGATCGAGGCCGCGGCCCCCTGCTGGACCGTCACCTGGTGCCCACGGGAGGTAAACTCGCGCACCGCCGCGGGCGTCAGCCCAACGCGGTACTCGTGGGTCTTGATCTCCTGGGGAACGCCGATGTGCATGATGGGTCCTTTTGCGATGCAGCATGTTGCGGGCCGCCACACGCCTGATAGCCTGTCGCCCGGTATCAGGCAAAGGTGCAGGACGAGGATGAACGCCATGGAAAAACCTCAAGTGGTCCATCTCGGGCCGGAAATCGCGCTATGCTCCGCCCGCTACCGGCCGCATTTTGACCTGCATGTATTGGCCGGCGGCGCGGTTCCCGCCGGTTTCACCGGAAGCGGCGCTACCGCCCTGATCGCCGCCGCCCCGGTACCGGCCGAGGTGATCGCCGCCCTGCCGGCGCTGCGCCTGATCGCGGTCTATGGCGTGGGCTACGACAAGGTCGATCTCGCCGCCGCCCGCGCCCGCGGCATCGCCGTCACCAACACCCCAGGCCCCACCGATGGCTGCGTCGCCGACATGGCCTTCGCCCTGTTGCTCGCCGCCGCCCGCGGCATCGTCAGCGGCGACCGCTTTGTGCGCGACGGCAAATGGCTGGCCGGCAGCTATCCCTTGATGCCGCGCCTGCATTCCCGCCCGATGGGCATCCTCGGCATGGGCCGCATCGGCCAGGCCATCGCCAGGCGCGCCGCCGCCTTCGACATGAAGGTGCTCTACCATAACCGCCGTCCGGTGCCGGGCTCGCCCCATGCGTACCGCGACTCCGTGCTGGCGCTGGCGCAGGATTGCGAACTGCTGATGGTCGCCTGCCCCGGCGGCGCGGCCACCAGCGGCCTGGTCAATGCCGAAATCCTGCGCGCCCTCGGCCCGCGCGGCATCGTAGTCAACATCGCCCGCGGCAGCATCGTCGACGAGCCCGCCCTGATCGCCGCCCTGCGCGATGGCACCATCGCCGCCGCCGGGCTGGACGTCTTCGAGCACGAACCGGCCGTTCCTGCCGAACTCATGTCCCTCGGCAACGCTGTGCTGATGCCCCATCGCGGCGGCGGCACCATC
>JANXSA010000295.1 GCA_025352915.1 Rhodospirillales bacterium
GCCCAGACCCGCCAGGGGCCAAGCCCCTGGACCTTGAATATATGAGAAAATTGTATTCGAAGGCCCGTCGAACACGTCTTTTCTCAATGGAATAAGGTCCAGGGGCTTGGCCCCTGTGTTCAGACCGCAGACATAGCTGACGTACGTTCGGAGACATGGTTGACGCTTTTGGGCTTATCAGTGCGGAGCGCATTTGATGCCCTGGAAGTCGATGTCGATCATGGAGAATCGCCGTGAGTTTGTTCGTTTGGCGTTGCTGAGTGACGTGAGTGTCGGCGAGCTGTGCCGTCACTGATTCCGATCGAAGCCAGCCGGTTGGGCGGCTCATCCGGCACGGGTTTGGGCCGCTAGGCCCGGTCGAGGCCATTGCGCAGGATGCCGAGGCAGGCGCGGAAGCCCTGCTCGGGGTGTGGCTTGGCCGCCAGGATGCGCTCCACCAGGGCGATGGTGGACGGACCGATTGCCTCGGCCTCGCGCAGCAGCCGCGGCTGCCAAGGATTGTGAACGTGGCAGGCGACCCGATTGGTCTGGTCGGTGACCCCACCAGGGTCCGAGACCCTGGACCTCAACTCTTTAGCGCCCACGGCAAAGCGGCGCGTCGAGGCCTTGCTGAAGGCCTCGGCGCCCCTGCTTTACCGTAGGCGCTCAAACGCATGGGGGTCTGGGGCCCCAGACCCCAGCGGGTCCAGGGCAGAGCCCTGGCCTTGCTTCGGCCTCATCTCGGAACTGCCGCGAGCAGCGTTCGGGTGTATTCATGCCGGGGCCAGCCGAACACAGTTTCGGTCGGGCCTTCCTCGACGATCTCGCCACCGTGCATCACCAGCACGCGGTCGCACAGGTGGCGCACCACGGAGAGGTCGTGGCTGATGAACAGCAGCGCGAAGTCGTGATCCTGGCGCAGCCGGTGCAGCAGCAACAGGAGTTGCGCCTGGACCGAGACGTCCAGGCCGGAGACGATTTCGTCGGCCACCAGCAGGCGCGGCACCGAGCACAGGGCACGCGCAATGTTGACCCGCTGACGCTGGCCGCCGGAGAGTTGGCCGGGCATGCGCACGCCGAGTTCCAACGGCATGCCCATTTCGGCCAGCAGGGCGCGCACCCGCTTTTCGCGCACCGCGAATTTGGCGCCCTCGGCCTCCAATGCCTGGGTGATGATCGAGGCCACGCGGCGGCGCGGATTGAGGGCCGATTGCGGGTCCTGGAACACCATCTGTACCGTGGCGACGCGATGCAGCCGAGCGGCCTCGTCGCCGGCGGTGACGTCGGTGCCGGCCAGGGCGATGCGCCCGGCGCTGGGCTGTTCGAGGCCGACGACCAGGCGGCCCAGGGTGGATTTACCGCTGCCGCTCTCGCCGACCACGGCGACGAATTCGCCCGGCGCGATCCGCAGCGACACCCCGCGCACCGCAGCGACCTCGACCGCACGCGGCCAGGTGCCGGTGGTGAAGGTCTTGGACACATGGTCCAGCGCCAGCACCGGGGTCTCGCCGGCCGGGCGCCAGGGTGGCGGGGCCAGTTGGTCCGCCACCTCGATGGTTTCCACCAGGCCCGGGCGGAGACAGGCGCTGCGATGCAGGTCGCCCTCCAAGGGCGGGTCGATGCGCAGGCAGTAATCGGCCTTCACCGGACAGCGCGGGGCAAAGCGGCAGCCGTTCAGGCGGGCCAGGGCGCGCAGGCCGGGCATCTGTTCGGGCAAGGCGTAGAGCGCGCGCCGCGTCCCCAGCATGGGAGGATTGGCCAGTTGCAGACAGCGTGTATACGGATGGCGCGACGCGCCGAGCACCTGTGCCGCCGGACCGATTTCGACAATGTCGCCGGCGTACATCACCGCGACATCGTCGCATACGCCGGCGGCCAGGCGCAGGTCATGGGTGATGAACAGCACCGCGGTATTGCTGGCGCGCTGCAACTCGCGCATCAGGGCGATGATGTGGGCCTGGGTGGTAACATCGAGCGCCGTGGTGGCTTCGTCGGCGATGACCAGGCGGGGATGGCCGGCAAAGGCCATGGCGATCAGCACGCGCTGGCACTGGCCGCCGGAAAGTTGATGCGGGTAGCGCGACAGCAGGCCGGCGGGATCGGGCAGGTGCACCGCGGCCAGTGCGGCTAGGGCGTATTCGCGCAGGGTGCGCCGGCCGCGCACGCCGAGCCGGCGATGATGCTCGTCCAATTGCGCGCCGATGCTCAGCACCGGATTGAGTGCCGTGAGCGGCTCCTGCGGGATGAAGGCGATCTCGCGGCCGAGCAGGCTGCGCCGGTGTTCGGGGGCCATGGCGACGAGATCGGCGCCGTCGAATTCCATCGTGCCGTGGCTGACGCGAAACCCCGGCGGCAGCAACTGGGCGATGGTGCGGCCGACCATCGACTTGCCGGCGCCGGACTCGCCGACCAGGCCCAGCACCCGGCCGGGCTCCAGCGCGAAGTTGAGGCCGCGGAAGACCGGGACGATGTCGCCCTCGACCTCCGCCTCCAGCGTCAGGCCGCGCGCCACCAACAGGCTCATCCGCGGCCCTCGACCAGGCGGACATCGAGCGTCCGGCGCAACCCGTCGCCCAGAAGGTTGAAGCCCGCGACGGTGACGAAGATCGCCGCCACCGGCGCCAGCAGGTTGGCCGGCGCCTGGTAGATCGCCTCGCGCCCGTCGGCGATCATCTGGCCCCAGGCGACCTGGTCGGGTTTCACGCCCAGGCCGACGAAGGACAGGATCGCCTCGACCACCACGGCAATCCCCATCTCCAGCGCCAGCAGAGTGATCAGCAGCGGGATGGTGGCCGGGACGACTTCAAGCAGCAGGGTGCGCCAGTGCGTGAAGCCGAGCAGCCGGGCGGCGGCGACGTGGTCGCGGCGGGTGACCACCAGCACTTCGCTGCGCAGCACCCGGCAGAAGCGGGTCCAGTCGACCAGAATGATCGCCAGGATGACGTTGCTGGCGCCGGTGCCCAAGCCGACCATCAGGATCAGCGACAGCACCACCGGCGGGAACGACATCCAGACATCGACGGCGCGCCCGATCGTCCAGTCGACCCAGCCGCCGAGGTAGCCGGCGGCATAGGCAAGTGCTGCGCCAAGCAGCATCGCGCCGATCGCAGCAATGAAGGCCACCTTCAGCGCCAGGCTGGCGCCATGCAGCAGCCGCGACAGCACGCAGCGGCCGAGGCCGTCGGTGCCGAGCGGGAATGGCGAGCCGAGGCGCATCGGCTGGAAGGTCAGCATCAGGTCCTGTTCGGCCGGATCATGCGGGGCGAGGACCGGGGCGAGGATGGCCGCGGCGAGTACCGCCAGGACGATCAGTAAGCCGATCACCACGCGGCCGGAGCGGATCCAGCTTGGATAGAAATAGCGCCGCAGCAACCGGATCATCGCGGCCTCAGACGCGGGTTGAGCACCAAATAGAGGCCGTCGACCAGCGAGTTGATCAGCAGGACGACGACGCAATAGGTCAGGCCGACCGCCTGGATGATCGGCAGGTCGGCGTTGCGGACGGCATCGACCATCAGGTTGCCCATGCCGGGGTAGGAGTAGATCACCTCGACAAGCAGCGAGCCGCCGAAGAGGAAGCCGAACTGGACGCCCATCAGGGTCAGGGTCGGCAAGGCGGCATTACGCAGCGCATGGCCGAGCAGCACCCTTGTTTCCGACAGGCCACGGAGGCGGGCCTGGCGGATGTAGTCTTCGTGGTAGACGTCGATCAGCGAGGAGCGCAGCACCCGCATGATCGGGGGGGCGAAGGCGATGCCGAGGGCGATCGCCGGCAGGATCATGTGCTGGGCGGCACTGAGGAAGGCGGCGAGGTCGCGCACCAGCAGGGTGTCTAGCAGCAGGAAGCCGGTGACCATCGGGCGGGCCAGGCCGGGACCCAGTCGGCCGGTGAAGGGCAGCGCCTCCAGCAGGACGCCGAAGACCAGGATGAACAGCAGCGCCCAGAGGAATTCCGGGATCGACATCATCAGCGTGGTGCCGGTTTCGGCGATTGCCTCGACGGCGTCACCGCGTAACGCAAACAGCATCAGGCCGCCGGCGAGGCCGAGGCTTCCGGCGATCAGCATGGCGAGCGCGGTCAACTCGATGGTGGCCGGCAAGGCTTCGGCGAGCAGGCCGGCGACCGGGCGGCGCAGATGGGTCGAGCGGCCGAGGTCGCCGGTCACCACCTGGGCGAGCCAGATCGCGTACTGCTCCGGCAAGGGGCGATCGAGGCCCATCTGCTGGCGGGCGATCTCGATCTCGTCCTTGGTGGCGGTCGGCGGCATCGACATCGCCGCCGGGTCGATCGGCAGCACCCGCAGCGCGGTGAACAGCAGCAGCGAGACGACCAGCAGGATCGGCACGACGGTGGCCAGGCGGCGGACGACGGCGAGGATCATCTTGCCCCGTGGCGGGTCAGATCCATTCCATGGTCTGGGGCAGCACCCAGCCATTGCCGTAAGGGCGGTAGGCCAGGGATTTCTGGCGCACCAGGGTCTGCACACTTTGTAGCAATGGCATGCAGGCGCCCATTTCGACCGCCTCGCGATTGATCGCGCGCCAGCCGGCGATGCGCTCGGCCTCGCCGGGCACGTTGAACATGTCGATCACCTTCTGGCCCAGGGTCATGTCTTTCCACGGCGAGAAGGGCAGTTTTGGGTTCAGCAGGTAGCCGGCATAGATCTCCGGGTCGCCGGTGGCATTATCGAAGGAGTAGAGCGTGGCTTCGGGCAGCTTGTTGCCGCGGTTGAGCTCGAAATACTTGGCGGACTCGATGACTTCCAGCTCGGCCTCGATGCCGATTTTCTTCCACATGGCGACGATGGCCCTAGCGATGTCGTAGTCGCTGGGGAAGGTGCCGTTGGTGGTGGCCATGCGGATTTTGGCTGGTTTGGCGACGGAATAGCCGGATTGGGCCAGCAGCTGGATCGACAGGTTGGGGTCGTTGGCGAAGGTGAAGTCTTCGAGGAAGCCGGGCGAGCCGGGGGTGGCGGGGACCGAGAGCGGGATTGCTGCGCCGCCGTAGAAGGCCTGGCTGAGGGCCTTCTTGTCGATGGCGTGGTGGGCGGCGAGGCGGATGTTGCGGTCGGCGAAGCCTTCGTCGTGGCGGACCTGGAGCAGGATGACGCGGGTGATCGGGTTCAGTTCGGCGGCGAGGGTGGGGAGGGCGCCGAGGCGGGCGACTTCGCGGACCGGGACGGAGATGGTCAGGTCGACCTTGCCTGATTGGACGGCGGCGACGCGGGCGGAGGTGTCCTTGATGATCTCGATGGTGACGCGCTTGAGGGCCGGCTTGGGGCCCCAGTACTGGTCGTTGCGTTCGAGGACGATGCGGGCGTTGAGCTGGTATTCGACCAGCTTGTACGGGCCGGTGCCGATCGGCTTGGCGTTGAAGGCTTCGAGGCCGACGCGCTCCATGTAGGCGCGGGGGACGATGTAGCTGCCGAGGAAGGCGAGCCAGGCAGGGGCGGTGGGGGCCGGGCTGTCGAAGCGCATGATCGCGGTCGTTGGGGTTGGTGTTTCGATGTCGATGACTTTGCGCCAGGACTGGGCGATGTCGACTTTGTGGCCGGCCTTGATGCGGTCGAAGAAGGTCCAGCGGAAATCGGCCGAGGTCATTTTGGAGCCGTCGTGGAAGGTGACGTCGTCGCGCAGTTCGACCGACAGGCTGAGGCCGTCGGGGGCCATCTTCCAGGTTTTGATCAGGTTGGGCACCAGGTGAAGACGGGAGTCCTGGTCGAGCGGCTGGTCGTAGACCATCTTGAAGATCGGCTGGGCGTCTGGGACGAAGCGCTGGTTGGGGTCCCAGGCCGGGACGTCGCTGGGCCAGCCGATGGTCACGGAATCCTTAGCCTGGGCGAGGGCGGTGGCGGGCAGGCCGGCGGCGGTCAGCGCGCCTAGCAGGACGCGGCGTGAGAACTCAGCCATGGAGACCCCCTGTGTGGTGTCGGTTCGGTTGACGAGGGTTTTAGACGTGAAAGCGGGGGACGGGAACCGGGAGAATTCGCGGGATGCGCTGTTGTGTTGATTTTTATTTTGTTATCGTAACAATAATGACGCGCGTTGGCGATGCCGCTAAAGGGGTTTTTTGCGGCAGTTGGGGTGGATTTCGGCTGGCGGCGGGTGCCGAAGGGGTGGCCGGTTTCGCGGATTTGACGGCGGCGGGGCGGCAGAGGGGGTGCTGGCGCGGGACGGCGCGATGACGGTGGCGCGATGGGGCTCTGCGGCCGCGAGGAACTTGGTCGCGCGGGAGCGGCGGCGTGCGGGGGCCTGGGCTTGGGCGGTGA
>JANXSA010000467.1 GCA_025352915.1 Rhodospirillales bacterium
CTCAAGGAACGCCTCGGCAGCGCCGACCCCGAAGTGATGCGCGCCTTCGCCGAAGTGCCGCGCGAATACTACCACTACCAATACGACGCCCGCGCCCCCACACCGTCCAACGCCTATGAATCCGAGCCCAAGCCCTGGGGCCTCGGCTACGGCTCCGCCCTGTCGGACTATCTCGGCCAAGCCTACATGACCCAGGTCGCCAAGCCGAAAGCCGGCGACGTCACCTTGGAAATCGGCACCGGCAGCGGCTATCAGTCCAGCATCCTGTCGCGCATCTGCAAGGCGTCCTACTCGATCGAAATCATTGAGCCGCTCGGCCGCGCAGTGGGCAAAATCTTCGCCCCGCTCGGCTACGACAACGTCCAGAGCCGCGTCGGCGACGGCTATTTCGGCTGGCCCGAAGTCGCCGGCGGTTTCGACATCATCATCATCACCTGCGCCGCCCAATACGCGCCGCCCGAACTGTTCAAGCAGCTCAAGCCCGGCGGCCGCGCCCTGATCCCGATCGGCCAGCCGTTCAAGCGCGGGCAGTTCTTGTACGTCTATACCAAGGACGAGGAAGGCAAGATCCACTCGCGCAAGGATGTCGGCGTGTTCTTCATCCCGATGACCGGCACGATGATGAAGACGCCGGCGCCGAAGACGTAAGGAAGGCGTTCTTTTTTGAAAAAAAGAACCAAAAAACTTTTCATCCACTTGCTTATGGATAAAAGTCTTTTTGCTTCTTTTTCTACAGAAAAAGAAGATTCTTGCTGATGCCGAGAACCGTCGAAATCGCCCCGGAGCACCCCCGCGAACACGCCGCCATCGGCGCGCTCCACTGCGCCGCCTTCAACGACACCTACGAAGCCGCCGTCGTCATCGGCCTGCGTGCCGGCGGTTTCGCCATCGCCTCGTTGGTGTCGAGGGTCGACGGCCGGGTCGCGGGCCACGTCATGTTCTCGCGCATGACCGTCCTGGTGGACGGTCGCGACGTGAAGGCGGCGGCGCTGGCACCGCTGGCGGTGGACGAAAACTGGCGGCAGATGGGCCTGGGCGGAAAGCTGGTCACGGCTGGACTGGCGATGTGCCGGGAGGCCGGGATGCATTGCGTGGTGGTGCTGGGCGATCCCACATATTATCGCCGCTTCGGCTTTTCGCTGCAAGCAATCGCGCATCTGCGCACGCCGTATGGGCCGGGCAAGCTTATGGGGCTGGAGCTGGTGCCGGGCGCGCTGGCCGGGCAGGCCGGCGAGGTGCGTTATCCCGCGCCGTTCGGGCGCGCGCAATCGTAGCGCGATGTGCTAGTTTGCGGCATGGAGGGTGTGATGGCACCAAATGGCAGCGACGAACGGATCGAGGTGCGGCTGGACGCGCGGCAATCTGAGCGACTGGATGCCTTGGCGCGCGAAACATCCCGCGCGCGCCCGGATTTGATCGGCGAGGCAATCGACGCCTATCTGACTCAGCAGGAAGACGATCTACGCGCGATCGGTGAAGGTCTGGCCGATGCCCGCGCCGGCCGCTTTGCGAGCGCGGATGCGATAGAGGCTGCCTTCGCCCGCTGGCGTTGACCGTCCGGTACACCCTGCGGGCGCTCGCCGACCTCGACGCGGCTCGGGAACACATCGAGCAATTCAACCCGCGAGCAGCGCGCCTGCTGGCCGGCCGGCTGCGGGCAGCGATCGATGAGCTGAACCGCTTTCCCGGGCGGGGCGGCTCGGTCGCCTGGAGGGTACGCGCGAATTGGTTGTTCCGCGCACGCCGTATCTCGTCGCGTACCGCACCGACGGTCCGCACATCGACATCCTGGCCATCCGGCATGGCGCGCGGCTTTGGCCTGCGGCGCTGGACTGATGGGTTGGCGCGGCCGGCGCAGTCGCGCATCCTCCTGCCCAGGGAGGACCGCAGCATGAAAATCGGTTTTATCGGCGTGGGCAATATGGGCGGGCCCATGTGCCGCAACATCATCAAGAACACTAACCACCAGGTGGTGGTGCATGACCTCGACCCCGCAGCCGTCGAACGCTGCACCGCGCTGGGGGCCAGCTCGGTGCCGAGCATCGCGGCACTGGCGGGGTGCGATGTCGTGTTCACCTCGCTGCCGATTCCGTCCGTTGTCGAGGCGGTGATGGCCGGGCTGGCGGAGACGGCTTTGGCCGGGACGGTTGTGATCGACCTGTCGACCAATTCGCCGGAGGTGGCGCAGGCGATGTCGGCTGCGTTGGCGGCGAAGGGTGTCATCATGCTGGAAGCGCCGGTCTCGGGCGGGGTGGCGCGGGCGGCGGAGGGGACGATCGCCATCATGGTGGGCGGCGATGAAGCGGTGTTCGAGGCGCAGTTGCCGCTGTTTGCGAGTTTTTCGTCCAAGGCGATCCATGTCGGGGATGTTGGCATGGGGTCGGTGGCCAAGCTGATCAACAACATGCTGGCGTTCTGCAACATGGCGGCCGCCGCCGAGGGGTTGATGATGGGGGCCGCGGCGGGGATCGATCTGAAGAAGCTGGCCGAGGTGGTTTCGATCAGCTCGGGGGCGTCGGGGTCGTTTACCTCGCTGACGACCAAGGCGTTTGCGGGGAATTTCGCCCCGGGGTTTGCGCTTGATCTCGCGCACAAGGATCTCAGGCTGGCGGTTCAGCTGGCGGACCGGACCGGGGTGCCGGGGACGGTGGCGCCGAATGTGCTGAACCTGTTGCGGTCGGCTCGCGCCATGGGGCTGGGGGGCGAGGATTCCAGTGCGATGATCAAGGTGTATGAGCGGGTCATGGGGCGCGAGGTTCGCTGGCCGCCTGCCTGACTTCGGCGATGATGGCGTCCAGCAGGCGGGCGGCGAAGTACGGTGGCAGGGCTTCGCCGATCAGGACGATGCGGGTCGTTTCGTCGTCGGTGGGCCAGGCGGGCAGGAAGTCGGGTTCGCTGAAGACGTGCTGGACGCCGTGGATGACCGCCGGGGTGCCGGGGGCTTCGGCGATATCGACGATGCCTTTCAGGCGCAGCAGGCGGGGGCCGATGTGTTCGGCCAGGGCTTGGAGCAGGAGGGTCAGGGCGAGGGCGGGGACAGGGCCGGTGCGGATGGTGGCTGAGGTGATGGCCGCCGTGTGCAAGGCAACCGGCGGGTAGTCGGCGGGCAGGCGGGCGGCTTGGGCGAGGAGCCATTTTGCGTTGGCGGGGCCGGTGGTTGGGGTGACGGCCGGGTTCAGGGCGGCGAGTTGGGCGCGGAGTTCTGTGCTTGGCGTGGTGCGGTCGGTCTTGGTCAGGAGGATGCGGTCGGCCAGGGCGACCTGGCGGCGGGCTTCGGGATGGCGGGACAGGGTTGTGCTGCCGAGTTCGGCGTCGACCAGGGTGATGATGGCGTTGATGGTGAAGCGGCCGGACAAGCCGGGGTCGGTCATCAGGGCGGCGAGGATCGGGGCGGGGTCGGCCAGGCCGGAGGTTTCGATCAGGATTCGGGCGAAGCGGATTTCGCCGGCCTCGCGGCGGGCTTCGAGGTCGAGCAGGGTTTGGACCAGGTCGGTGCGGATGGCGCAGCACAGGCAGCCGGTGGTGAGGGTCAGCAGGGTTTCGGTTGCTGATGCGATCAGGTCGTGGTCGAGGCCGATTTCGCCGAACTCGTTGACGATCACCGCCGTGTCGGACAGGGTTGGGTCAGGCAGCAGGCGGGCGATCAAGGTGGTCTTGCCGCTGCCCAGAAACCCCGTGATGACGGATACAGGTACCATGGACAATCCCGACCATATCATTCGCGACCTGGCAAGCCTGCGGGCGCTGTATGGCATGCCGGCAGGGGGCGCGGTGAGCAAGCAGGTGGATCATCTGCATCCGCATTACCAGGCGTTTATCAAGGCGTCGCCGCTCTGCGTCTTGGCGACGGTGGGGGAGGCGGTCGAGATCACGCCGCGCGGGGATGCGCCGGGGTTTGTTGAGATCCAGGATGCGCACACGTTGCTGCTGCCGGACCGGCGGGGGAATAACCGGATCGATAATCTGCGCAACATCATTGCGGACCCGCGAGTGACCTTGCTGTTCCTTATTCCGGGGGTGGGGGAGACGATTCGAGTGATCGGGCGGGCGGTGATCAGCGTGGAGCCTTCGTTGCTGGCGCGGTTCGTGGTGAACAACCAGTTGCCGCGCAGCGTGCTGGTGGTGACGGTCGAGAGCTGTTTCTTCCAGTGTGCCAAGGCGTTGATGCGGTCGAAGCTGTGGGACCCGACGGCGCAGATCGAGCGGTCGGCGCTGCCGAGCAATGGGCGGATCCTGGAGGATATCACCAAGGGCGAGTTCGATGGGCAGGCGTATGACAAGGTGTCTTATCAGCGGCTGTTGGACACAATGTATTGATATCGTAACGAATAAGATGCAATGGGGCGGGGCAGGCTAAAGGTCGTATTTTCGCCAGGCGCGGGCGGCGGCGCGGATGTTGGCCGGGAGCGGGCGGAACGGCGTGGGCGGCGGATATGATTGCAGCGGGCATGATTGCAGCGGGCATGGTTGCAGCGGGCGTGGTTTTGTTCGGACGCGCGGCGGGGGCGCGGGGCGTTCGGGCAAAGCGAGCCAGGACGGCAATTCGATGCCGTAGCCGCGGCAGAGCGGGCGCAGGATGCGGCCGGCCTGCGGGGCGGCCTCGACCAAAGCGCGAGTGTCCGGGCGGGCCAGGAAAGCCTCGATGTGCGGGGTGAACTGGGCGGTGGGCTGGAGGGCGCGGATCAGCCAGTAGCGGCCGGAGGGCAAGCGCGGTTGGGCGGCGCGCTGCGGGCGCGGCTGGCGCGCGCGGGGGCGGGGCTTGGGCAGGGTGTTGGCCTGCCAGTGCAGCGCCAAATGGTCGAGGCGGCGGACCATGCGGGCGATGCGCCAATGGATCAGGCTGAGCACCACCGAACGATCGCGCAGCCGCACGGCGTGGTGGCCCAACAGGGCGCACAGCCCGTTGATGATGCCGGCGAATGCCTGGCCTAGGTCGGAGGTTGCGAGTAACACGAACATATAGATATTATATATAACTGACGACGGCGGTGCAATGGGAAAATTTGAGGGTTTTTGGAGGGGAAGGAAGGCTTCTTTTTTTGAAAAAAAGAAGCAAAAAAAATTTATCCGTTTGGGGCAGTGGAGTTGTTTTGGTGGGGCACCCCTTACCCCAGCCCTCTCCCCCAAGGGGAGAGGGAGTCTTTCTTGGTGGATGAAGTTTTTTTGCTTCTTTTTGTTCACAAAAAGAAGATTTTTTCTTGGATCTTTGGCGTCAGATGGCGAGGTCTTTGGTGTTGTAGTCGCGGATCACGCTTTCGAGGGTTTGCGGGGTGAAGCGGAACTGGTCTTGCAGGGCGGCGAAGGGGGCGTAGGTGAAGGGTGTCTCGGTGGGGCGGGCCTGGTGGCGGGCGTCGATGGCGACCTGGATGACGGCGGCGCGGTCGAAGATGCGTTGTTCGTCGTAGGTGGCGTTGGTTTCTACGACGGCGAGGGCGGCTTTCTGGCCGAGGACGGAATTGCGGCGGTGGAAGCCGAAGGTGAGCGAGATGCGCAGGTCCTGGGAGGAGTTGGCGAAGGAGCCGTGGACCATCTGGCGGTTGACGATGGTGACGTCGCCGGCGGCGCAGACCAGGGGGACGGCGCCGGGGAGCTGTTCGCTGCCGTTGTTGGCGGCGACCATGGATTTGATGTCGGCTTTGCCGAGCTTGTGCGAGCCGGGGATGACCCAGAGGCAGTTGCCGGTGGTCGCGGGGTAAAGCTGGACCTGGAAGTTGAAGCCGTGGATGCCTTCGTCCCAGGCGGGGGATTTCCAGTGGGTGACGCCGTCCTGGTGCCAGGCGACGGAGCCGCCGAGGCCGGGTTGCTTGACGAAGATGGCGTCGTTGAAGGGGACGAAATCCGCGCCGTTGATGGATTCGGCGGCGGCGAGGAGTTTGGGGTGGCCGTAGAGGCGCAGGCCGGAGGGCATGGCCTGGCACATGGCGTACATCAGGAAGACGACGTGTTCGGGGGCGCCGGAATCGGGCTTGGGCTGGGCCATCTGGGCGGGGTGGCGGCCGCCGAGGATGGCGGTTCCGCCCCAGGGGTCGGCCAGGGGTTTGGCGAAGCGGTAGGGCAGGCGGGCGTAATCGAGGCCCAGGGCGGGGCGGCCTTGGGCGTCGGTGGTGGCGTCTGGGCCGGTTGGGGCTCGGTCGAGCATGTTCTGGGCGTCTTGGCGCAGTTCGGCGATTTCGGAGGGCTCGATGACGCCTTCGAAGATGTAGTAGCCGTGGCGCCAGTAGGCGGCCTGGATGTCCGGGTGGAGGTCGCCGGCTTCGGTCAGGCGGAGGGGGCCGCGGTTGTTGATCTCGGCGGCGATTTTCTGGCCGGTTTCGCGGTAGGCGGCCATGTTGGCGTTGTGGTCGGCGCGGGAGAGGGTGGGGGCGGCGGTGTTCATTGGACGGGTGCCCTTGGTGGGTTTTGCGCATCGTGGCCGGTTGGGGCGGGGGGATGCAAGAGGGCGGTGGGTTAGCGCGCGCCGGGGCCGATGCGGGCGGAGCCGCCGCGGGGCACGCCGAGGGCGGCGCGCAGGGCGGTGAGCAGGGCGGTGATGGAGGGGGCGGGGCGTGGGGGGCGGTTGGCGGCTTCGCGGTCGGGGGTTTGGAGGAACCACCTGGTGGGGGGTGGGCCTTTGCTGATGCGGTATTGGCCTTCCGGGCGGGTGAGGGCGATGTGGTCGGGTTCGACGGTGACCTGGGCCTGGATACCCCAGAGTTTCAGGGCGTCGCGGAGCAGGGCGCGGAGGTCGGCGGGATTCATGGTTGGCTCGGGGTGGGGAGTTGGGCAGGATGCGGGGTATGAGCGAAAGGAAGCAACCTGCTGTGCCGTGCGGCGATGCCGCCCCGCAGTCGTCGCGCGAGCGTTGGTTGGAGGAGAACCGGGCGGCGATGGATGGGTGGAACGCTTATGTCGAGGCGCATGGGTTGCCTTTGGCGGCGTTTCGGCAGTTCGGAGGTGGGGAGGAAGGGTAGGGGAAGTCTTCTTTTTGTGAACAAAAAG
>JANXSA010000318.1 GCA_025352915.1 Rhodospirillales bacterium
TCGGCCGCAGTGTGCTCTGTCCGTGTAATCGTCAATGCTCGGCTCATCCGATCTCCGCGAATCGATCCACGGCACATCGAATCAGAAATCAACGCCGGGCGGAATCCTCAAAGAGTCGGCTTTTCCGCAGGTCGGTATTAGACCGTCCCCACCGGCGTCGCCGGCGACCCCACCGCCCCCGGCAACCGCAGCGGCGGCGCGGTCATCAGGAACCGGTTGCGCCCGTTTGCCCGCAGCCAATCGGCAAGCTCGGTAAAATACCACATCTCGCCCAGGTAGCAGCCGAGCTTGAACAGGCAATGCTCATGCAGCGGCAGTGTGGCGCAGGGATCGCTCCCACCTGGCCGCGCCGGCATCGCCTCCACCGCATAGTTGTCGGAAAACAGCGCCACCGCGCCGCTATCGGTTATCCATTGCAGCAACCGCTGGTCACGGCCGTCCAGCGCCGAGGTGGTGTTGAACAGCACATCCCGATCGGGCTGTTTCTTCATCTCCAGCAGCAACTCGGCAAACCCGGTGCGAAAGCACACCATGTCGCCTTCCTCAACGACCACACGGTCCTTTTCCAGGATCGCCATCAGCTCCTCGTAGCCGACGATTTTGCCGCTGCGCCCATGATGCGCCAGCAGGTCGATCATCACCGCCCGCCCCTGCACACAGGTGACGGCGATGTTCTCCACGCCGAGCTTGTGGGCGCCGGGCGGCACCGGGTTCGGCCGGCCTTCGTTGTCGCGGTCGTAGACCAGGGGCCCCGCGATATCGATGCCGGCGCGGAAACCGTTGTAGAAGACGTCTTCCATCTTGCCGTCGCCGTCGACGTCGAACATCTGCCCGACATGCGCCAGCGTGTCCCATTGGGTCGAGTACTGCAACGTCATCAGCACCCGGTCGTCGCACACGACATCCATCGCGTTCGGGTCATAGCAGCGCAGCGGCACCGCCATGTTGGCCCGCCCCTCGCGCATCGTCGGCATCAGTTCCGGCGGATGGCGTCGGGGCGACAGGATTGCGCCACCGGGATAATCCAACGGCAGCGACAGGCAAAACACCCGTCCCTCCTTCACTTCGGCGATGCCCTGGAGAACTTTTTTCGGCGTCAGCAGGTTGAGCCGGCCGAGCTGGTCATCGGGACCCCAGTCGCCCCACGTTGATCCCTGCGGGCGACGGGTCCAGCGCGGATTGGCGTCCATGTCGTTCGTCCTCAAGCTGCTTGCTGCAAAGTCGGCGCGGAGTCAGCAACCGTGGTGCGATGCAGGTCGCGCACCTGGTCGGCGGGATAGCGTCGTGCGCGATGCATGGTGGCGCGGTTGTCCCACATCACCAGGTCGTTCGGCCGCCAAGTATGAGCATGCACGAATTCGCGCTGCGTCGCATGCTCGTTCAGGTCGCGCAACAGCATCCGCGCTTCCGGCACCGGCCAGCCATGGATGGTGCCGGCATGCGATGCCAGGTACAGCGACAGCCGCCCGCTCCCCGCATGCCGCCGCACCAGGCGCTGCGGCACCGGCGCGAACCGGCGCCGTTCGTCATCGGAGAAATCGGTAAAGCCCAGCACCCCGCGTGAATGCAACTGCGTATGGTCGCAAACGAGATCCCGCACTAACGCCTTGGTGGCCTCGTCCAGCGCATCCCACGCCGCGCGCATGTCGGCGAACTCGGTGTTGCCCCCGTGATCCGGGATCACCCGCGCCGACAGCAACGAATACTTCGCCGGCGTCGCCTTGAACGAGCTGTCCGAATGCCAGAGCATGTTGCCCAGCGAGAACAGCCGCTTGCGGTCATCGCGCGCCAGCACCCGGCCGTCGCGGTCGACGTTGGAGATGTCGTTCACATCCATCGACAGCCGCCGCTCGGCGCCCTGGACGATGTCGCCGGTCGCGGTTTCCAGCGGCCCGAAATGCCGGCTGAAATCCAGTTGCTGCTCGTCGTTGATCGGCTGGTCGCGGAACACCAGCACGGCATACTTGTCCATCGCCGCTTCGATCTCGGCCGCGAGCGCCTGGCCGATTGACTGCCGCAGGTCGATGCCGCTCAACATGCCCACGAAATCCGGCCGTGCCGGGTCGATCGGTGCGATATGCAAGCCCATGGTTTCCTCCAAGACAAGATTTGTAGAGACGATAGCCGCCCGCCGCCGCCTTGTCCCGCCCCCCGTTCAAGGGTGGCTATCCCGCCAGTGCCTGTTGCACCAAATCCCCCATCCGCTCGAAATCCTCCGGTTCATTGTACGCCTGCGCTGACAGCCGCAGCCACAGCCGGTCATTGTGCACCATCACCGGCACATCGGTCCCCAGCGCCAACAGCCGCGCCCGCAGTACCTCTGCCCGCGTCCGATCCGCCGGCCGGTCATCGGGGAGCCGGACCGTGGCCATTGCCCCCGCCGGCCGGTTTCCCGCCCCGGTCTCCGTCCTCCAGCGCGCCGCCAACCGCGTCGCCGCCGCAGCCGCCAGCGCCGCATTGCGCGCCATCAACGCCTCACCGCCAAGCCCCGCATGGAACGCCAACGCCGCCGGCACGGCGAGCCACGCCGAGGGATCGCGCGTGCCGGTCCAGTCGAACTCCGCGGTAAAACCCTGGCCGTAGCCATGCGAAATCACCGCGGGATGGATGCCGTCCTGCCGGTCGGGCCGGGCCCACAGGAACCCGCTGCCCTTCGGCGCAAACAGCCACTTATGGCAATTGCCCACATACCAGTCGGCATTCAGCGCCGTGAGATCCAGCCGCACCTGCCCTGGCGCATGCGCCCCGTCCACCAGCACCTTCACCCCGCGCGCATGACACGCCGCGATCATCGCCGCGATCGGCAGCAACAGCGCCGATGACGAGGTGATGTGGTCCAACACCGCCAGCTTCGTTCTTGGCCCCAGCGCCGCCGCCAACCCGGCCAGCACCTCGGCGTCGTCCGGCCGCGGGAACACCACCGGCACCTCCACCATCCGCGCCCCGCTCACGCTGCACACATGGCGGATGGTGTTGCGCACCGCGCCATAGACATGGCCGAGCGCCACGATCTCGTCGCCCGGCGCAAACGCCAGCGACCGCAACACCGCATTCATCCCCTCGGTGGCGTTGCCGACAAAGCCGATATCCTGCCCGCGCGCGCCGATCACCGCACCCAATGCATCGGCAGCCTCCCGCAACGCCGGCAGGATGGTGGTGTTGAAGAACCGGCTCGGCTGCCGCTCCATCCGCGCCCGCCAGTCATCCTGCGCCGCCAGCACGCGGCGCGGGGTGGCCCCGTAGGAGCCGTGATTGACGGTGGCGAAGCCTTCTTCGAGCAGGAAGGCGTGTCGCAGCGCCGCTCCAGCCAGCAGGTCGGTCATGGTTGCCCCCTTGGTGCTTGGCCTCAGTTATCCGCTGCGTCTGGCAGGCGCAACGTGTGCCGTTCCGGCCTGGCAGGGTGCCGCAACGCCGTTCCGGTAGGGGGCTCGGCATCCACTATGAGTAGAGTCCGGTGGTTGCGGCATGGCGTGTCCAAGCGCCCGCTGTGCATCACTGATCCCGGCCTTTCGCAACGAAGACGGGATCATCCTAGCGGGCTGCGGACAACATGACCTTCCCTGGCATGGGCCCGCGGCAAGCCTGACCGGCGCTTCCGTCCCCCCCGGTAGCGTTGGTCTCTGGCCCGCCGCACGATTGATGCGGCGGGCCAGATTTTTTCCGAATTGCCTCCAAGCCAAGTCGCCGGCACTGCGCAACAGGAATACCGATCATGCGAAGCATCCATGCCGCGTCACTGGCGATCTTCTTCGTCGCTGGCCTCGCCATCCCGGCCAGCGCGCAGCCCGTCATGGGCATGACTCACCCGGGGCCCGCGGCTGCACAGGCAGGAACTGAGGGACACAATGCACGCGGAGTATACAAGATGAACCACATGCACCATCAAGAGTTCGGTCACCACAACATGGCTATGCTCGCGATGTCCGCCCGGCATCCGAAGGGGACCGTCGCGTTCTACCGTGCCGAACTCGCGATCACCGCGGCACAGGAGCCGCAATGGACCGCCTTCGCCACCGTGCTTGGCGATGCCATCGTTGCCATGCACGCGGCCAATGTGCAGATGGCCACGGCCGCCGTGCCAGCCACGGTGCCGGAACGAATGGACGCAACCGTTGCGGACCTGACCGCGGCACTCGGAACGGCACAGGCGCTCGCCGGCACCGGCCGCGCGCTCTATGCCGTCCTCACGCCCGAGCAGCGCCTGTTGGCGGATGGCTTCTGGACCCATCACCAATCTGCGCCGATGCCATGATGCAGCGGGGCGCGGACTGGCGCTCCGGCCAGCCTCAGCCAGCCAGTGCCGGCCGCGTCGCCCGCCACGGTGTTGCCGCTTCGTACGCCTGGCACACCCGCAGCAGCAGCGCGTCCTCGAACGGCCGAGCCGCCAACTGGATGCCCACCGGCAGCCCGCCCTCGCCAAAGCCGGCACAGATCGTCATCGCCGGCTGGCCGGTGACGTTGAACGGAATGGTGAAGCCCGGCTTTTCCAGGCTCGACCATTTCGGCATGCCCTCGATCTTCGGCGCCACGCCCGGCGCGCCGGCGGTCAACAGGATATCGACATCGACCATCACAGCAGCCACCGCCGCCTGCAACTCGCGCCGCCGCCGCAGCGCCTCGACATAGTCCGCGCCGCTGATCAATCCGCCGAAAG
>JANXSA010000330.1 GCA_025352915.1 Rhodospirillales bacterium
CCGGATGCTGCGGCCGGAGGGCTACAAGGTGATATCGACCTGGGTGTTGGCAACAGCGCCGCAAAAGGCGAATCTCTGGCCGAGCCGATGCTTGATCTGGGAGGCTGCCGACCCCTACCTCTACATCCGCACCACGACCGATGACCGTGTGGTTGTCGGCGGCGAGGATGCGGATTTCAGCGACGAGGCGCATCGGGATCGCCTTCTCCCGGCCAAGGTCAGACGGCTGCAAACCAAGCTGGGTGCCCTGCTGCCCCGGCTCGACACGGCTGCGGAATTTTCCTGGACGGGCTGCTTTGGTGAGAGCGTAACCGGGCTTCCCGCCATTGGCCCTGTTCCTGGCGCCAAGGGGTGCTACGCCGTCATGGGCTTCGGCGGTAACGGCATCACCTTCAGCGTCATCGCCGCGCAGATGTTGCAGCGCGCCGTTCTGGGTCTCCCCGATCCGGACCAGGACCTTTTCGCCCTCGGCTAGTGGACGAGGCCCCGCAACTTCGGCAGGACTTCCAGCAGACGCTGTGGTGGCTAAGGCAACCTCGACCGTATTCCTGCATGAGCCTGCGCGAAGAAGAATCTCAGCATCGCACGCGACGCATCCGGGCCTCGCGGGTCGGTGTAGGTGCCAGCGCCGCTACCGCCGGACCAGGCATGGCCGGCCCCGTGCACCATCCAATGCTCGAATCGCGATGGACCATCGGCGTGCGCGTACGCTGTACGCGTATACGCGCGCCCTCCCAGGACGCGGCCTTCCTCGACTGTTGCCGTCAGGGCATTGGTCTGTGCACCGACTGCCTGCGCCAATACCTGATCCGCGTTGGTCGGATGCACCGTGCTGTCCCCATCCGCATGGAATACGATGGTGGGTACCAGCCGGCCCGAAATGGCGGCGGTTGCTGACGGCGCGGACCTGTGCGGCTTGATCCTCCCGCCATGCCGCATGGCGGCCACGGCAGATGCGATACCGCTGGCGGCGCCACAGGCCAGGCCCGAGTGCACGCCAATCGCCGCATAGATGTTGGGGTAGGCACGCCCCATGATCGCGGCCGTTGCGCCGCCAGCGGACAGCCCCGCTACGTAAACCTTTTGCCTGTTGGCGCGTTGGTGGCGGATCACCGCCGTGGTCATTCCCGCGATCAGCGCCGGTTCACCGGTGCCGCGAGATTGGTTGAGCGGATTGAACCAGTTCCAGCATCTCTGCGCGTTTGCCGATACCGGCTGCTCGGGATACAGGACGAGAAAGCCATTTTCCTCGGCGAGGCTATTCATCCGGGTTCCCGTGGCAAAGTCATCCGGCGACTGCGTGCAGCCGTGTAGCATCACGACCAGCGGCAGCGGCCCCTGATGGCGATCCGATGGGATATAGAGCTTGTAGCGGCGGGTCCCGTGTTTGCTGGTGAAGGTCTTCGCGAAAAAACCTCCTGCCCCATTTACGCCGGTGCCGAGTACGCCGGCCGCGTGCTGCGGCAATTCGGTTTGGCCCCGCGCGTCGCGCGTGCGCAGCGGGGCCGCCAACGCAGCGATTGCCCGGAGGGCTGGCGAAGGCACAGTTAGCTCGCGACGTTTGCGCAAGACCTTCGGCGCGAGACTGCTTACGACTTGGTGCAGCAGGGCCGTCGCCTTGAGCAACCGCTTGATCCCCGACAGGCGGGTCGCCTTGCGCATTTTGCCGAACAGGCGAGCCATGTTGTTCTCTTTCTGTCGCGGCGGCGTTGTGAGACAGCCCAGCCCGCCGCCCTACACCAGCGCGCCGTCGCCCAGCTCGAATGCAATCCGGCCCGCGCCCTGATATAGGGCAGCGGGCCGGGAACCGTAGGGTGGTGAAGGGTGTTTTGCTAAGAGTACAGTCTACTGACCTGCGACAGCCACGGACCGTGCATCGGTGCTAGTTCCGACGCGCGCTCGGCGTGTAGGGGGCAGCGGTATCGTCGAAGCGCTGCCAGCCATCCCTGCGGTACTCCTCGCCGCGTGCGGTCGGCTCGACCGACGGGTAGCTGTCGAGGATACGCCGCACCTCGCCCTCGCGTTCGTCGGGCACACGCGCCGTGACCATCGAGCCGCCGCGGCGAATCCCTTCCGCGTAGACGTTGGCGTGCGCTTCGGACATGCCGTCGCTCGTCAGCGAGCCGATCAGACCGCCCGCCGCGCCGCCGGTCGCAGCGCCTGCTACGGCACCGAGGGCAGTCGCTGCCAGCCAGCCAGCGGCGACCACCGGACCGATGCCAGGGATGGCGAGCAGGCCAACACCGGCCAGAAGTCCGGCGCCGGCACCGACGGCGCCGCCAATGCCCGCGCCGGTCGCGGCTCCCTCGCCGGCATCACTCACCGTTTCCGGGTCCGTGACGGTACCCTCCGTGCCAATGAAGATGAGACATCTACCCCCCGGGAATTTAGACTTGAGGGTGCGGAAGGATCATCTGAGTCATGCCCATGCTCCCGAGACAGATCAATGCAGCGTCCGGTGACGGTACGAACGGAGGCCGTAGG
>JANXSA010000345.1 GCA_025352915.1 Rhodospirillales bacterium
GGAGTGATGCCGGCGCGCGCTGTGTGCTCCGGGTTTCGTGACGTCACGATTGGGAGTGGAAGCATGCCACGTAAGTCGATCGGAGAGCGGCCCATGACCGACGCCGAGCGTCAGGCCCGCCACCGTGCCGCGCGTGCGGTGGGCCAGCCGGTCATCCCTGATGGATTTTTGCTCCGGCCCGCCGATGCATTTTCTCTCCGGCGTTGACATACTACGCTTTCGAGAAGCGTACCAAATCACGCCAGTCCACAGGTCCGGAGACACTCGGCCGTCAGAGAGCCGATTTTGGTCCTCGTTGCACCTATAGCGGTCAACAGTTTCGCCAGGAAAACCGCAGGAATCCTGTGCTTTTCCTGGCCCGGCCAACAAACGGAGAACCTGCTTGGTGAGGAAATTGGCGGATGGGGTGGGATTCGAACCCACGGTACGCGTAAACGTACGGCGGTTTTCAAGACCGCTGCCTTAAACCACTCGGCCACCCATCCGTCGCCGCCAGCCTAGCCCGCGCGCCGCCGTGGCGAAAGCCTCAGCCGGCCACTTTCGGCCCATCCAGCCCCACCCCAACCAGGTGCCCGAATCGCGCGCGCAGCATCGCCTGGTCCGCCGCCGGCAAGGGCGGCTTCAGGATCGAGGCGACGTTCGCGCTGAGATGGCCGATATCGCTGGTGCCGAACAGCACCACATCCACCCCCGGCTCATGGCGCACAAAGCGATACGCGGCATCGATCAGCGAGCTGGCGCCGCCGTCATGCAACAGGAAGCCCAGCGGATCGGCGCCGACCTCCGCCGGCAGCGTGCCCGCGGCGACCAGCGCGCGCATCTCCTCGGCCAGGCGCTCCGCCTGGCTGAACACATTTCGCACCGCAAACATCAACAGCGTGCCGACGCCTTGCGCTTTCGTGCGCGCAAACACCGTGTCGCGCGCATTGGTGTGCATCATGTTGAACGCCACCATGAACGTCTCCCACACCGCGTGGTCGAGTGCCCGCACCAGCGTGTCGTGCGCATGATCGTTCGGTGCCGTCTCGGTGATGCCGATATGGCGGATTTTGCCTTCGTCCCTGGCGCGCAACAGTGCCGGCACGATCTCGGCCATCACATGGCCGTACTCGCGCGGCAGCACGGCATGGAGCTGGAACAGCTCCACCCGATCGGTGCCTAGGCGCGTCAGCGAGGCCTCCAGGCTGGCCACCACCTCCGCCCCGCTCAGCGCCCGCGCGCCCTCGCGCGCCATCGCCTTGGTCGCCAGCACCACGCCGTCGCGCCGGCCGGCCAACGCGCGGCCCACCACTTCCTCGGTGCCATAGGCCGCAGCGGTGTCGATCAGGTTGACCCCGCACTCCAGTGCCGCATGAACCACCGCGATCGCCTCAGCCTCGGTCTTGCCGCGTCCCAGGCCGAGCCGGCTGAAGCCGCCGCAGCCCAGCCCGGCCACGCTGACGCGCAACCCCGTCCGGCCCAGTGTGGTGAATTGCATCCCGCCCTCCGACATCAGTGGCGGCGCAAGGGAGCCCAGCGGCGTCGGCTTGGCAACCCGGCCGATATCCCCGACCATCGCCGCCGGCCAGCGGATGGGAGGCACGGATGAAAGATGCGCACGGCTTGGAACTGTCCACGGACTCGGCCGCTTCCGTCGCCGCCTGGGACCACCTGATCGACGGTTTCCTGCGCTATCGGGCGGACCTGCCGCAGCGCCTCGCCGCCCTGCTGGCCGCCGCCCCCGAACTGGGCCTGGCCCACAGCGTCCAGGGCTACATAATGATGCTCGGCTACAAGGCCGCCCTGCTCCCCGCCGCCCGCGCCGCCGCCGCCGCCGCCCGACGCCTGCCCGCCACCGAGCGCGAACAGCGTCATGCCGAAGCCCTGGCCGCCTGGATCGATGACGACCTCGACCGCGCCATCGCCCTTTGGGAAGCCATCCTGCGCCAGCACCCGCACGACGTGCTCGCGGTCCGGCTAGCGCATTTCGTCAATTTCTGGCTTGGCCGGCCGCAGGACATGCTGGCCTCGATCGAGCACGTGATCCCCAGCTACGGCGCCGGCGTGCCCGGCTATGCCACCGTGCTGGCCTGCCGCTGTTTCGCCAACGAGGAATGCGGCAACTATGCCGCCGCCGAACCGGATGGCCGCCGTGCCATCGAGATCGACCCCGCCAACATGTGGGCCGCCCATGCCGTCGCCCATGTGATGGAGATGCAGGGCCGCCGCCAGGAAGGCATCGCCTGGGTCACCGCCCTGGCGCCGAACTGGGAGGGTGGCAGCAATCTCCAGCATCATCTGTGGTGGCATTGCGCGCTGTTCCACCTGGAGAACGGCGATCATGACACGGTGCTGGAACTCTATGACCAGCGCTTCCGCAACCTCGCCTCGCCGCTGACCGTGGCCGCGCCCGATGCCTATATCGACGTGCAGAACGCCGCCTCGATGTTGTTCCGCCTGGTGCGGCTCGGGGTGGCGGTCGGCCGCCGCTGGGACGAGCTGGCCGACCTGGCCGAGGGCCGCATCGGCGATACCCAGTCCGCCTTCACCCTGCCGCACTGGATGATGGCGCTGTCCGCCGCCGGCCGCACCGAGGCGGCGCAAAAAATGCTGGACGGCATGCGCGCGACCTCGAACCGCAGCGGCACCACGGCCGCCATCGTAGCCACCTACGCCCTGCCGGTCAGCGACGCTGTGCGGCTGCACGGCGAGGGCCGGTTCGATGAAGCGGTCGACCGGATGCTGCCGGTGATCGGCGGCATGTACCGGCTGGGCGGCAGCTACGCCCAGCAGGACGTGCTGGAACAGCTGTTTCTCGACGCCGCGAACCGCGCCGGCCGGCCGGATGCGGTCCGGCTGGTGACCCAGCGCGTGGCTGCCCGCCGGCCGATCCCGCTGGCCCGCCATGTTGGCTGGCAGGAGGCGGCAAAGCTTGTTGGCGGCTGACCTCACGCGGGGGTTTCACCAATTGCAGCAAGCCTCTAAACAGGCAGCAGGGATCACCTCGTGAGGGCGGAATGAACGCACGTGGCTTGCTGGTTTTCGGCGCCGCCCTGCTTGCGGGTGCGGCACCGGCCTTGGCGCAGGCGCCCGCGGTCGCGGCCCGTGCACCGGCGGCTCGTGCACCGGCCGTCGACAATGATTCGACCTGGACCCTGCAATGGGAGAACGCCTCGGTCAGCACGGCGAAGCTGAAGGACAGGTTCTACACCAACGGCCTGCGCCTCGGCTGGACCTCGGGGCCCGACCTGGTGCCCGAGACGCTGCGCAACCTGGGCAACACCTTATGGGGCACTGGCGAGGCCCGCATGTCGATTGACCTCACCCACCAGCTTTACAACCCCGCCGACACCGTCTCGCGGATTCCGCCGCTGCGCGACCGGCCCTATGCCGGCGTGCTGATGGGGCATTTCGGCCTGGTGCAGGATGCGCCGACCACCCGCAGCACCATGGTGCTTGGCATCGGCATGGTCGGGCCGGTGGCCGGCGGCCAATTGGTCCAGAACGGCTTTCATGACCTGATCGGCCAGAAGCCGGTCAATGGCTGGGGGACCCAGTTGAAGAACGAGCCGGTGGTGCAGATCACCAGCGAGCGGACGTGGCGGGTGCCGCTATACGCCGCCGGCGGCATCGAGACCGACGCGCTGCCGAGCCTGACCGCCGCGGTCGGCAACCTGCGCGCCTATCTGCAAACCGGCGTGACGGTGCGGCTGGGCCAAGGGTTGCAATCCGATTTCGGGCCGGCGCGGCCGCGCCCCGGGGTCACCGGTGGCGATTATTACCGCACGGTGCAGCCCTTCGCCTGGTACGTCTTCGCCGGCGTCGATGGCCGCGCCGTGGGGCGGGACCTGACGCTGGACGGCAATACCTGGGAGTCCAGCCGCAGCGTGAAGAAGGTGCCGTTCGTCGGTGAGGTCCAGGGTGGGCTGGCGATTCTGGCCTATGGCGCCCGGCTGACCTACACCCACCGGCTGAGCACCCAGGAGTTCCGCGGCCAACGCGGCGGCATGCACCAGATGGGCGCGCTGGCGCTATCGGTTCGTTTTTAGGGAGGATTTGTCCATGGGCGCACAAGCACGGATCGCGGAACTCGGCCTGATCCTGCCGCCGCCGAACAAGCCGCTCGGCAATTACGTGCCGTACCGGATCGGCGGGAATATTCTGTATTTGTCCGGCGTCGGGCCGCGCAAGGCCGATGGCGCGATGATCACCGGCAAGGTCGGCGGCGGCGTGTCGATCGAGAAGGGCTATGAGGCGGCGCGGGATTGCGGGCTGCAATTGCTGCGCAACATGGAAGTGGCGCTGGGCTCGCTGGATCGGGTGGATACGATCCTGAAGGTGCTCGGCATGGTCAATGCGGCGCCGGATTTCAGCGACCATCCGAAGGTCATCAACGGCTGCACCGATCTGTTCGTCGAGGTGTTCGGCGATCATGGCCGGCCGGCGCGCTCGGCGGTGGGGATGGGCAGCCTTCCCGGGGATATCTCGGTGGAGATCGAGGCGATCGTGTTGCTGCGTGGCTGATGTCTGAAGCGGGAATCGTCATCGCGGGAGCGGGCCATGCCGGCGGGGCGGCGGCGGCGGCGCTGCGGCAGTTCGGCTGGAAGGGCGCGATCACGCTGATCGGCGATGAGCCGCTGTTGCCGTATCAGCGGCCGCCTTTGTCCAAGGCGTGGTTGAAGGGCGAGGCGACGGCGGAGAGTTTGGCGTTACGGCCGGAGCGTTTCTACACGCAGCAGAATATTGATGTTCGGCTGTCCAGCAGCGTCGCCTCGATTGATCGGGCGGATCATGCGGTATGCCTGACCGATGGCACGGTGGTGCGGTACGAAAAACTGATCCTGGCGCTGGGGGCGCGGGCGCGGCGGTTGGGGTTGCCTGGGTTCGAGCTGGACGGTGTGCTGGAGTTGCGGACGGCGGCGGATGCGGATCGGTTGAAGGCGGCGATTGGGCCGGGGCGGCGGATTGCCATTGTCGGTGGCGGGTATATCGGGCTGGAGGCGGCGGCTTCGGCGCGGGCGCTGGGGGCCGAGGCGTTTGTGATGGAGCGCGAGACGCGGTTGCTGGCGCGGGTGGCTTCGCCGCCGCTGTCGGATTTCTTTGCGGCAGCGCATCGGGCGCATGGGGTGGCGGTTTTCACCGGTGCGCAGGTGGTCGGGCTGGCAGGGCGATCACATGTCAGCGGAGTTCAGTTGGCCGATGGTTCGGTGCTGGCGTGTGATGTCGCGTTGATCGGGGTTGGGGCGGTGCCGAACGAGGAGATCGCGGCGGCTTCTGGGTTGGAATGTTCCAATGGCGTGGTGGTGGATGGGCAGGCGCGGACGTCGGATGGCGATGTGTTTGCGGTGGGTGATCTGACCAATCGACCGCTGGCGTTGTATGGGCGGCGCGGGCGGTTGGAGAGTGTGCCGAATGCGCTGGAACAGGCGCGGCAGGCGGCTTCGGCGATCACCGGTCGGCCAGCCTCGGCGGCGGAGGTGCCGTGGTTCTGGTCGGACCAGTACGATATCAAGTTGCAGATTGCTGGGATGCCGTTCGACGTGGCCGCGTTGGTGGTGCGGGGTGATCCGGCCAGTGGGGCGTTTGCGGTGTTCCACCTGGATGCAGCGGGCTGTGTGCAATGCGTGGAGTCGGTGAATACGCCCGACGCGTTCATGGGTGGGCGGCAGCTTATCATGAAGCGCAAGCCGGTGGACGCGGCGGCCTTGCGCGACTTATCTTTCACCATGAAGGACCTTGCGGCCTGAGCGCCGACGGCCGAGAGGGAAACGGACACGACATGGCTAAGATCACTTATATCGAACATGACGGCACTGCCCACACGGTGGAGGTGGCCGACGGGCTTTCGGTGATGGAGGGGGCGGTGAACAACAATGTCCCCGGCATCGATGCCGATTGCGGCGGGTCCTGTGCCTGTGCGACCTGTCATGTTTATGTCGACGCGGCGTGGCAGCATTTGACGGGGGTTAAGAACGAGTCCGAGGCGAGCATGATCAGCTTTGCCAACGGGGTTGAGGCGAATTCGCGGCTGTCGTGCCAGATCCCGGTCAGCGCGGCACTCGATGGGCTGGTGGTGCGGATGCCGGCTGGGCAGCACTAGAATTTCAATTCCAGGAGCGACGCGATGAACGACGTGCCGGTTGATCTGATGGCTGAGGCTTATGAGCGCGCCGCGGCGACGCCGCTGGAGGCGATCGACGTCAGCCAGCCGTCGATTTATCAGGACGATACTTGGCGGCCGTGGTTTGCGCGGCTGCGGGCGGAGGCGCCGGTGCATTATTGCCCGGAAAGCCGGTTTGGCGCGTTCTGGTCGGTGACGAAGTACAAGGACATCATGGCGGTTGATAGCAACCACAAGGTGTTCTCGTCGGACAGCCAGCTTGGCGGCATTACCATCCGCGATGCGCCGATGAGTTTCCGGCGGCCGTCGTTCATTTCGATGGACCCGCCGCTGCATGACGATCAGCGGCGGGCGGTCTCGCCGATCGTGGCGCCGAGCAATCTGGTGCATTTGGAGAAGCTGATCCGAGAGCGGTCGGCGCGGATTCTCGATACGCTGCCGATTGGCGAGGAGTTCAACTGGGTCGAGAAGGTTTCGATCGAGCTGACCACGCAGATGCTGGCGACGTTGTTCGACTTTCCGTTCGAGGACCGGCATTTGTTGACCTATTGGTCCGACATTGCCACCGCCGATCTTTTGAGCGGCAAGATTTCGAGCGAGGAAGAGCGCAACGAGATTTTGCAGCAATGCGTGAAGTATATGCGCACCCTGTCCAAGCAGCGCGCCAACGGGCCGCCGCGGTCTGATTTGTTGTCGATGATGGCGCGCGATCCGTCGACGCGCGACATGGATGACGCGATGTTCCTGGGCAATTGCATCCTGTTGATCGTGGGCGGCAACGATACCACGCGCAATTCGATTTCGGGCGGGTTGGTGGCGTTGAACAAGTATCCGGCGGAGTACGACAAGCTGCGCGCCAACCATGGGCTGATCGACAGCATGGTGCCGGAGATCGTGCGCTGGCAGACGCCGCTTTCGCATATGCGGCGGACGGCGCTGGAGGATATCGAGGTCGGCGGCAAGGCGATCAAGAAGGGCGACAAGGTGGTGATGTGGTACATCTCCGGCAATCGCGATGACGATATGATCGAGAATGCCGACGACTTCATCATCGACCGGGCG
>JANXSA010000364.1 GCA_025352915.1 Rhodospirillales bacterium
ACCGACGCGCCGTTGGCCCTTGCGGTGCTGACGACGGAGCGGAAGGCGGCGTAGGTCTCGCCCCCTCGCTGATCGAGAGCGAGAAGAGCTCGTCCATGGCGTCGAGCGCCCTTGCGGTCGACCACCGTGGCCAGCCGCTCCATGCCGATGGCGTGGGCGTAATGCAGATATACCACCAGGGCGACGATCGGCCCGATCTCCAGCAGCACGGCCCCTTCCGGGGGTATTGGCTTGCCGTCCGGCCCGCGCAGCCAGCCATCTGGCGTCGCACGCGGCCAAAAACGCCCCCCTACACCCACTCCGCGATCCTGAAGCTGCGTGATGTGCCAACCGGGCTGTCGCGGGTGGCATGGGTCTCTTCCCCAGGCGCCGCGACGGCGCCCCAGATGGCCCGGGCGTTGAGCTCAGCGAGGGACAGGCTGGTCTCGGGTACCCACCAGGGGAAGGTCTACCCTGGCGAGCACCAGGCAATCGTGACCCAGGAATTGTGGGATCAGGCGCACGACATCATGCGTGAGAGCCCGCGCGTCCGCGCCAACCTGGCCCGCCGTCAGACTCCGGCGCTGCTCCGCGGCATGATCTTCGGGCCGGATGGCAGGGCGATGTCGCCGACGCACACGCGCAAGCGAGGGAAGCTCTACACCTATTATGTGAGCCAGGCGGTTCTGAAGGGCACCGATAGCGGCTGCACGGTCCGGCGCATTTCCGCGGGAGAGATCGAGGCCGCGGTGATCGACCAAGTGCGGGCGCTGCTCCGCCAACCCGAGGTGGTGATCGGGACGTGGCGCACTGCTCAGGCCGAGGCGCCGGACATGACCGAAGCCGAGACGCGCGAGGCATTGGAGCAGATCGATCCACTCTGGGACGAGTTTTTCCCGGCCGAGCAGGCACGGATCGTCCGGTTGCTGGTTGAGCGTGTGGAGGTCAGCCCGGGCGGCGCGGACATCAAGCTGCGGCTGGACGGGTTGGCGAGCCTGGTGCGCGATCTGCGGTCATCCCCCGTGCGACAGGCCGCCTGATGTCGGCAAACATAACGATCCGCGTGCCGATCACCCTTCGTAAGCGTGGTGGGCGGAGGTTGGTCGTGGCGCCGGACGGAACACCTTGGGCGACACCGCGAGCGCGGATCGACAGCACCTTGATCAAGGCCTTGGCGCGGGCGCATCGGTGGAAGAAGATGCTGGACGAAGCCCGCTACGGGTCGGTCACTGAGTTGGCGGCGGGGGAGAAGCTCGATCGTGGCTACCTCGGCAAGATCCTGATGCTGACGTTGCTGGCGCCGGATATTGTCGAGGCGATCATGGATGGGCGGCAGCCGGCGGAACTCGGGGTGCATGTGTTGCGGCAGGGTTTTCCGGTGGAGTGGGGGGAGCAGTGGGCGGCGTTGGCGGCGTGATAGCGTCGATTGGATCAGATCGATGCCGGCGGCCAGCGCGATGTCGCGGCCATTCACTAAAAGCCCTACCAATACCGGCACGCAGCCGGGACTATACGTCGACAACAAGGTCTTCATGACAATAGGTCAGGTTCGGGCTCGTCAGGCCTGATCCTCGGCAGACCGAGATGCTCGGCAACCAGCGCATAGCCATCATCGGTCAACCAGGTCAGACCTTACAGCCCGATCTGATGGTCAGGATGGCTGGTCTCGGCCAACAGCCAACGCAGATTCGCATAAGTCGCCAGAAAGCGTGCTGTGTGGTCCACATTCCGCTCGCGCACCGCACGCCCTCGTTGGACGTGGATGATACGTTCGTAGCGGTAAGTCGACTGCCAGCCCATGTGGACATAGGCAAGCTGCGGTTCTTGCGGTAGCCGAAGTTTTCCTGTGAACCAATGGCAGTCGATCGGGCCCGGATCGCCATCGAATATCAAGCGCATGTCGATCGCCAACGGCAGTCGTCGACCGTCGGCTACGAAGATTGTCGTCTCGGTGGGCAGACCTGAGTGCTCTGCGGCCTCGTCGATATCTCGCGTCATCTGATCCAACCAAAACCGGCCGTCTTCGATGCGCCATTTACCAACACAACCGCGCCACAGGGCCGATGTGAACCAGGGACAAATTATCCCCATATCGATTGGCGGGGACTGCGCCGCGAGCCAGGCGTCTAGGGGACGGCTGGTCATGCCCGACATCACGCCGTCAATAGTGATATCCTCCCAACATTGAGCTGTCATTCAGACATCCGTTAATGGGGTTCGACCGGAGCTTGGTCCGTGACGCATTGTATCAGAAACCTTGACGGGAGTAGATAATATTTGATTCCATTTGATGTTATAAATACACGATGCATATAATTTTTTACGGTTTTTTTACCTAAATATATCTTATAGACACACCGCAAAAACAATTTGTATTGTTAATATAATTATTTTTTCAAGCATATTTCGAATTTCTGCGCAACCAAGAGAACAAATGTGCCATGCCACCCAGTATCCGTTCCGCCACTCCCCCGTATCATCAGGCTAGTGACGTGACTGCGGCGATAGAACCCAGCGCAAGATCTCGGCGGCACTCGCAGCGATCGGGCCGTCATTGGGCGTGCCGTTCCCGGCCGAAGCCCATCCGGATCGTCCCACTGCTGGCCGGCTGACGCTGCTGGCGCCGGATATCGTCGAGGCGATCATGTACGGGCGCCAGCCGGCAGAACTCGGGGTGCACGTGCTTCGCGAGGGGTTTCCGGTGGAGTGGGGCGAGCAGAGGGGCGCGTTGGCTACGGGA
>JANXSA010000382.1 GCA_025352915.1 Rhodospirillales bacterium
ACCAGGTACAGAAGTCCAAGCTGATCTAGCAGATCGCCCAGCTACTTGAGGAAAAGAAGCTGCCGCTGCTGGCGGATATCCGGGACGAAAGCACCGACATCATCCGCCTGGTGATCGAGCCGAAGTCCCGCACCGTGGACCCGGCGGTGCTGATGGAGACGCTGTTCCGCGCCACCCAGCTGGAATCCCGCTTCAGCCTTAACATGAATGTGCTGGACGCCGACCGCACCCCCCGGGTGATGGGGCTGAAGCAGGTGCTGCGCTGCTGGCTGGACCACCGGCATGTGGTGCTGGTGCGCCGCACCGAGCACCGGCTGGCCGCCATCGCCCGCCGGCTGGAAATCCTCGACGGCTATCTGGTCGTCTACCTGAACCTGGACGAGGTGATCCGCATCGTCCGCGAGGAGGACAAACCGAAGGAGGCCCTGATGGCGACCTTCGATTTGTCCGAAACCCAGGCCAACGCCATCCTGGACATGCGGCTGCGGGCGCTCCGCAAGCTGGAGGAGCTGGAAATCCGCAAGGAGCACCGGAAGCTCTCGGCGGAACAGAAGTCGCTCCAGGGCCTGCTGGGCAGCGATAGCAAGCGCTGGGCGTCCATTTCGTCCGAAATCGAGGCAACCCGTGCCAAGTTTGGCGACGGCGCGCTGGGCAACCGCCGCACCGAGGCCGGGGCGCTGCTGCCGGCGGTGCTGATCGATGAGAGCAGCTTCGTCGAGCGCGAGCCGATCACGGTCATTTTGTCCGAAAAGGGCTGGGTCCGCGCGCAGAAGGGCCACATCGCTGAGGATGCCGAGCTGCGCTTCAAGGAAGGCGACAGCCTGCACACCTGGCTGCACGCCGAGACCACCGACCGCGTCGTGCTCTTCGCCAGCAACGGCAAGGCCTATACGCTGAAGGCAGATCTCATCCCGCGCGGCCGCGGCGATGGCCAGCCGGTGCGGCTGCTGCTGGACCTGCCGGCCGAGGACGAGATCATCACCGCCCATGTCCACAAGGAAGGCGAGCGCTTCCTGCTGGCGGCCGAGGACGGCAAGGGCTTCGTTGCCAAGGCCGAGGAGATGCTGGCCGAAAAGCGCACCGGCAAGCAGGTGCTGGTGCCGGAAGCCGGCAAGCGCGCCATGCTCTGCGTGGCCGCCGAGGGCGACACCGTTGCCGTCATCGGCACCAACCGCAAGCTGCTGGTCTTCGGCCTGGACCAGGTGCCGGAGATGACCCGCGGCCGGGGCGTGCAGTTGCAGACCTACCGCGACGGCAAGCTGTCGGACGTGCAGGTCTTCGCCAAGGCGCAGGGGCTGCGTTGGAAGCATGGCGGCGGGGTGCGGACCGAGACCGACCTGCGCGAATGGCGCGGCAACCGCGCCGGCGCTGGCAAGCAACCGCCGGCCGGCTTCCCGAAGAGCAACCGGTTCGAGGTGTAGCCGGGGCGCGGCAGCGTAATTCCCGTTGACGGATCACGCAGCTGCAAGGCTGCTTTCGCGTTGCGGCGTTGCGGCGTTGCGGCGTTGCGGCGTTGCGGCGTTGCGGCGTTGCGGCGTTGCGGCGTTGCGGCGTTGCGGCGTTGCGGCGTTGCGGACCAGGCGCTGCCGCCTTCGCGGTCCAGGCGCTATCCGGCGCCGACGGGGGTGAGCATTGCTTCCAGCGCCGGGTCGGCGTCGGCCAGCTCGCACCACGTGCCGCCGACCAGGATTTCGCTGGGGCGGAAGCGCGCCTTGTAGGTCATCTTGCGGCTCTCGGGTACCCAGTAGCCCAGGTACACGTAGGGCAGCCCCAGCGCCCGCGCGCGCTCCACCAGCGACAGGATCGCCCAACTGCCGAGCGAGCGGCGCGTGTCCTCGGGCACGAAGAAGCTGTAGACCGCCGAAAGCCCATCCCCCAGCCAGTCGGTCAGGCAGGCGCCCAGCAACTTGTCGTCGGCGCTGCGGAACTCGACCACTCCGGTGGTGATCGGCGTGTCCTCGACCATGGCGCGGTAGTCGTAAAAGCCCATCGCGGCCATGTCGCCATCGGCATGCCGGGCACGCTGGTAGCGCTGGAACAAGGCGAACTGTTCGGCGGTGGCGCGGGCCGGCATCTCGAAGCTGTGGATGTCCGCGTTCAGCTTGGCCAGCTTGCGCTGCGCCCGGTTCGGCTCGAAGGCGTTGACCCGGATGCGGATGGGGATGCAGGCCGAGCAGCCCGGGCAGACCGGCGAATAGGCAATGTTGTGGCTGCGGCGGAAGCCTGCGCGGGATAGCCTGTCGTGCAGCGCCTCGGCATCGGGGCCGGTCAGTTCGGTCACGATCTTCCGCTCGGTCCTGCCGGCCAGATAGGGGCAGGGCAGCGGGGCCGTGGTGTAGAAGAACTGCGGGCGGCGATTGGGGCGTTGCAGCATCGGTGAAGCCTAGTGTCGGGGTCTTGGGGCGCGGAATCAACCGCTGGCTTGCGCCGGCGTTCCGCGCACCGGCGTTTTGTCAGAGCGTGAGGGCAGAGGGCGTGAGGGCAGATGGCAGATGGCAGATGGCAGATGGCAGAAAGGGGCGCGGGCCCACGAGCGAGAAGGCCAGGAAAGTATGCCCCGAGGCGCGTGGTCCAGGGAATGAGGTCCAGGGCGAGTAGGCCAGGAGGGTATGGTCGACGGCGCGTGGTCCAAGGCGCGTGGTCCACGGCGTGAAGTCCACGGCGCGAGGCTCAAACTGGGGTGACGCACGGCCGGGCGGACCCGGCGCGTGGACGAAGGGGCAGTCACCCAGGTCCTGTGGCCTAGCGCGCGCCCGTCAGGGCAGCAGCGTCAGGCGTCCGCTCACCTCGGCCGGCTCGCGCGTCAGGCGCAGCGGTTCGCCATCGCGCCAGGGCAGCAGCAGGTTGCCCCAATGGCGGGAAAGCGGGTTGCCGGACTGGCCGGTGGCGATAATGGCCAACGTCGCCTCGGTATCCGCCAAATCCGCCACCAGCCGCAGCCCGGCGCCGTGGACATGCTGGAAGCCGGCCAGCCCCTCGCCGCCGCGTAGCCCGCCGCGGTTGACGGTCTGGCCATCCCCGGCGGTGGCGGCCTGCAGGCGAGACAACCGGCCGAGCAGCGGGATGCCGCGCAGCAGCGGATGCTCCAACCGCGCTTGGTGCGCCTCCCCCCACCGCCAGGCGGCGGGGTCGCGGCCGGTTTCGGCCTGCACGGCGGCGACGGCTTCGGCCAGGGCGCGCCCGGCCAGGGCGGCGCAGTCGCCGCCGCACCAGCGCGGGGCCAGGCTGGCGTCGCGCATCAGCGCCGCCACGAACTCGGGCGGGTTGCCCCAGCGACCCGCCGGCGCGCCGCCAGCGGCCATGGCAAGTTCGGTGAAGCGGCGCAGCCAGGCGTTGAAGATCAGCGGTTGCGGCAGGGGCGCGGCCATGTCGCCATCCCAGGCCAGCAGCAGGTCCAGTGCCACGGCAACGGGGCCGCTCGGCCGGCCGATGCGGCGGAGCAGGCCATCCGCGGCCACCGCTTGCCGCGCCAGCAGGCTGGTGCTGTCCATCTGCATCGCGGCCATGGTGGCGGCGGTCAGCCGGGCCTCGGTGCCCAGCCGTTCGCCGATGCGCTGGAACCGCCACAGGCCGAACCAGTCCCGCCCCATGAAGACCGGGAAGTCGGTCCCGGCGGTGCGGTTGTTGCCGTTGGCCAGCATCTGGCTGGCCGGGTTCTCGGTGGCGGGCAAGGCTTCGGGCGCGGCCCAGCCGGTCCAGTCGTGGCTGCCATCATGCCCCGGCACGGGCAGGCTGCCATCCCCGGCGCGGCGCAGCGGCACCCGGCCGGTGGTGTACATCCCAATGCCGCCGGCGCTGTCGGCGGCGATCAGGTTCTGTACCGGGCTGGTGATCAGGCCGGCGGCGGCGCGGGCCTCGGCCACCGTCTGGGCGCGGTTGAGCGCCAGCAGCCCGGCGGCAGCGGTGTCCCGCGGTGCCAGGTTGGCAGCGGCGAGCGCCAGGACGCGCCCCTGAGGCATGTCGTCCAGGTCCGAGATCACCGGGCCGTGCCGGGTTTCCCGCACGCGCAGTTCCACCGCCTCGGCACCGCGGACCAGGATGCGTTCCTCGCTGACCTGGAAAGGCTGCGGGCCGCTGGGCGTCTCGTAGCGGTCGGCGCCGATGGCGCGTTCGACGAACAGATCCTGCACGTCGGCGCCGTTGTTGGTGAAGCCCCAGGCCAGGCGCTCATTGCGGCCGATGACGATGAAGGGCAGGCCGGGGCTGGTGGCGCCGGCCAGCATGCGGCCCCCGGGCA
>JANXSA010000419.1 GCA_025352915.1 Rhodospirillales bacterium
GGAGGAGGCTGGGGGGGCTGGGCAGGCCAGTGTTTGGGGGAGCCGGGTGCGGTTGCCGGCGGGGGCGGCGGCGCTGGTGAATGGGACGATGGCGCATGCGCTGGATTATGACGATGTGAATTTGGCGATGCCTGGGCATCCCAGCGTGGCGGTTTTGCCGGCGGTTTTGGCATTGGGGGAGGCGCGGGGGGCGTCGGGGGCCGAGGTGATGACGGCGTTTGTGGTGGGGTATGAGGTGGCCTGCCGGGTGGGGCGGGCTTTGGCGCCGGGGCATTATGATGTCTTGGGGTTTCATGCGACTGGGACCGTTGGGACGTTTGGGGCGGCGGCGGGGTGTGCGCATTTGCTGGGGTTGGATGAGGAGCAGACGCTGCATGCGCTGGGGATTGCGGCGACGCAGGCGGCGGGGTTGAAGTCGATGTTCGGGACGATGTGCAAGCCGCTGCATGCCGGGCGGGCGGCGCAGAACGGGTTGTTGGCGGCGAAGCTGGCGGCGCGGGGGTTTGTTTCGCGGGTCGATAGTTTGGAGTGCCGGCAGGGGTTTGCGGCGACGCATTCGCCGGATTTCTGGCCGGAGCGGGCGTTGGCGGAGCCGGGGGGGGCGGAGCCGGGGGGGGCGGAGCCGGGGGGCGGGTGGCATATCCGGGCGAATTTGTTCAAGTATCATGCGGCTTGTTACCTGACGCATGCGGGGATCGAGGCGGCGCGGATGTTGCGCGGGCGGGCGGGGGTTTCGCCGGAGCGGATCGCGGCGATCACGCTGCGGGTGGATGAGTCGACGGACCGGGTTTGCAATATTGCAGCGCCGGTGACTGGGTTGGAGGCGAAGTTTTCGCATCGGTTGACGGCGGCGATGGCGTTGGCGGGGTTGGAGACGAGCGCGTTGGAGACGTTTAGTGCGGAGGTGGCGGGGGATCCCCGGGTGGTGGCGCTGCGGGATCTAGTGAGCGTGGAGCTGGTGGCGGGGTTTGGGGCGACGCACGCGGCGATGGATATTCGGCTGGTGGATCAGACGACGCTGAGTGCCGAGCATGATGCGGGGGTGCCGGCGGCGGATGTGGGGCATCAAGGGGTGCGGATTCGGGCGAAGTTCGACGGGCTGGTGGCGCCGGTGCTGGGGGCCGCGCGCGGGGCGGCGTTGGGGGAGGCGTTGGAGGGGTTCGAGGGGGCTGCTTCGGTTACGCCGCTGGCGGTGCTGTGGGCGGGATGAGGCAGGCGATTTCGGTGATGAGTTTGCGGCGGATGGCGGCGCCGAAGTTTTCGAAGTCCTCGGCGACGACCAGGAAGGCGCCTTCGCCGCCGATCACGTTTTCCCGGTAGTACGGCTCCAGATCCTGTTGCGGGGCGCGGCCGAAATTCGGACGATCGTTGACGATGGGCAGGCCGTTGATGACCACGCCTTCGGCGACGAGTTGGTCGCGGATGATGTCGGGCGGGGGGCCGCTGTTGTTGATGCCGTCGCCGGAGACGTCGATGACGCGGCGGTCGGCGGTGTAGGGGCTGTCGGCGAGTGTTTTGCGACTGAAGATCAGGGCGCCGGAGAGGCTGGTCCAGGCCATGCTGTCGCGCGCGGCGCTGCCCAGGGCGATGGCCCAGCGGGTGCAGTCGGCCGGGCTGGCCAGGCGGGTCCAGGGGAGGACCAGGCGCTGGTACTGGATGCCGGCCCATTCGACATAAGCCGCCGCGATGGCGCCGTGCGGGCCGCCGGTGATGGCGGCGATGACCTGCGGGTCGACCATGGCCTCGCGGTAGCCCTCGCGTTGCAGGCGGGCTTCTTCCTCGTCGACCGAGCGGGAGACGTCGACGGCGAGGACCAGGAGGAGATCGACCTCGGTGGCGGCGCGGGCGGGGCGTGTGATCGCCAGGGCGGCACCGGTTGCCAGTAGACTGCGCCGCCGCATGCCCTGCCCTCCGTGTGGTCGCACAGTGCAGCGCACATGCCGGGCACTGCGCAAGGGAAAGCAAGCCGGGGCTTTGCCCCGGACCCCACCAGGGTCCGAGACCCTGGACCTTGACCTTGAAGCGCCTTCGGCTCAGGGGGGCGTCGAG
>JANXSA010000436.1 GCA_025352915.1 Rhodospirillales bacterium
TTCATCGATGCCATCCTGACCCAGGACTCCATCGCCGCCCGCTCGGCCCTCGGCCAGTTGATCCTGCCGACCCTCGCCCTCGCCCTGCTGGTCGCCAGTGCCCTGACCCTGCACGTCCGCGGCGCCATCCTGGCCCAGCTCCATACCGCCCATTTCGCCTATGCCCGCGCCCAGGGCATGTCGCGCGACATGCTGACCGCGATCGCCTTGCGCGGTGCCGCGCCAACCATCTGGGCGGCATTCTGCGCCCAGTTCACCACGCTGATCGGTACCACGGCGGTGGTCGAGCACGTCTTCGCCTGGGGCGGCGTCGGCCAGTACGGCATCGATGCCATGGTCAAGGCCGACTTCGCCGCGGTCCAGGCCTTCATCCTGCTCTGCGGCACTTTCGCCGTGCTGATCCACCTGCTGCACGGCGCCGCCCGCCGCGTGGCGCGCCTGCGGATTCGCCGCGCATGATGCCCCGCCTGTTCAAATCGCTCCGCGCCCTGCCGCGGCGCAGCCTGGCGGTGACTTTCGGACTGCTGATCCTGGCCGGCTTCGCCGTGGCCCTGCTGGCACGCCCGGTCGCCTGGCCGTACGGGCCCGAAACAGTGGATGCCCAACGCATCCTAGCCGCCCCGTCACTGGGTCATCCGCTCGGCACCGATGCCGCCGGACGCGACGTCTTCGCCCGCGTGATCGACGGCACCCGCTATGCCTTCGCGGTACCGCTGGCTGCCCTGCTGCTCGGCATCGGCCTCGGCGCGCCGGCGGGATTGCTCGCCGGGTTGTTCGGCGGCATCGCCGACCGGGCGCTGCGCCAGTTTCTGCTGGCGATCGGCTTCATCCCGCCGCTGTTGCTCGCCCTTGCTTTGGTCGCCGCGATGGGTCCGTCCTTGCGCCATGTCGTGCTCGCCCTCGGCCTGCTCGAGGCGGCCTTCTTCGCCCGCGCCATGCGCGACCAGGTCCGCGCCATGCACGACAGCGGCTTCATCGAGGGCGCGGTGGCCGCCGGCAACTCGCTGCCCCGCCTGGTGCTGGCGCATCTGCTGCCCAACACCCTGGCCGGCATCGCCGCCGAACTGCCGCGCCGCGCCGCCTGGGCGCTCGGCACCCTGGCGGTAATGGGCTTCGTCGGCATCGGCACCGCGGCGGATGCCACTGAGTGGGGTGCGATGGCGCGCGAAGGTGTCGAGCGGATGTATGCCGGCCAATGGTGGCTGGCGATCTTCCCCGGCCTGGCGCTGCTGACGCTCGGCTTCGGCTTGCAACTGCTGGCCGCCGGCATCGCCGACCTGACCCGGCGCAACCCGGCCTTCCTCGCCGGCGCCCTCGCCGAGGGGCCACGCTGATGCTGCTCGACGTGCAAGACCTGCGCGTCGACCTTGCCGGCAATACCCAGGCCTTGGCCGGAGTCTCCTTCCGCGTCGTCAAGGGCCGCATCCTCGGCCTGGTCGGCGAGCACAAGGCCGGAAAATCGCTGACCGCCAGTGCCATCCTCGGCCTGTTACAACCGCCGGCCCGGGTGGTCGGTGGCCGCGCCTTGTTCGAGGGCCAGGACCTGTTGCGCATGTCCGACGCCGACCTGACCCGGGTGCGCGGTGCCCGCATCGGCTTCGTGGTCCAGTCCGGCCACACCACGCTGGACCCCAACACCCGCGTCGGTGCCCAGCTGGTGCGCGCCCAGAGCGTCCACCGCCCGATCGTCCCGGCCGAGGCGGCCTGGCGGGCCGAGACCATCATGTCGTCGATGGGCATCCCCGAGCCCCGGCTGCGCGCCGAAGCCTGGCCGCACGAGCTGACCCCGGCCACGGTTCAACGCGTGGTCCTCGCCCTTGCCTTGATCAACGAGCCGCAATTGCTGATCGCCGATGAACCGACCGCCGGGCTGGACATCACCACCCAGGTGCAGATCCTCGACCTGCTCTATATGGAATTGCGGCGCCGGCGCATCGGCGGCGTGCTGATCACCCGCGACCTCGGCGTGGTCGCCCAGTACTGCGACGATGTCGGCGTGGTCTATGCCGGCCAGGTGGTGGAACAAGGCCCGGTGACCCAGGTCTTCGCCCGCCCGGCCCATCCCTTCACCCGCGCCATGCTGGCCACCATGCAGGAACGCCTGGCAATCGCCGGCGATCGCAATTTCGGCGGCGCCCTGCCGCCGGCGGCCCAGGGCTGTCCGTATCAACCGCGCTGCGGCGAGGCCACCGAACGCTGCGCCGTGGCGCCGCCGCTGGTGGGTGCCGGCGTCCATGCGGCGCGTTGCCATTTTGCGCGCTTCGGTGCCGCATGACGGTTGTCGCCGAACTGCGTCGCGCCTCGGTGCGGCTGGGCGAGGTCGCCGCCCTGACCTGGATCGACTTGCAGATTGCCCAAGGACAGATCGTCGGCGTGGTGGGTGAGGCCGGCGCCGGCAAATCCACCCTGGCGCGCGCCCTGCTGCGCCTGGTCGAGATCGAGGAAGGCGCGGTGATGCTGGAGGGCACTGATATCTCCACCCTGCCGGAACGCCGCCTGCGCCGGCTGCGCGGCCGCATGACCATGGTGTTCCGCAATCCGCTCGCGGTGCTGAACCCGCGCATGACGGTGCGGGCCCTGCTGGAAGAGCCGTTGCGGCTGCATACCAGAATGACGGCGGCGGAGCGGCGGACCACGGTCGACGCGCTGGCCGAGCGGCTGCGGTTGCGGCCGGGCGAGATCGGCATGCGCCCGGCGGATCTTGCGATCGACCGGCTGCAACTGGTGAGCCTCGGCCGGGCGATCGTCACCCGGCCGGCGCTCCTGGTGCTGGACGAACCGACGCGGGAGATGGACATGGCGGCGGCGGCGCAGTTCCTCAGCCTGTTGGCCGAATTGCGCGACGAGGCCGAAATGGCGATCGTGCTGATCAGCCACGACATCGCCGCGGTGCAGCCGGTGGCCGACCGTATCGCCGTGCTCTACCTCGGCGAAATCGTCGAGGAAGGCAGCACCGCCGACCTGCTGCGCGACGCCCTTCACCCCTACACCCAGGCGCTGCTCTCTGCCCACCTGCCCGCCGATCCAACCCGGCGCGGCCGCCGTATCCGCCTGCGCGGCGAAGCGCCACAGCCGGAAGACCGCACCTCCGGATGCGGCTTTGCGCCACGTTGCCCGATCGCCGAAAACCGCTGCCGCAGCGGGGCACCAACGCCAAACCAAGTGGGCCCAGACCGCCGCGTCGCCTGCCTGCGCGTGCTCGAAGGCAGCAGCCGGATTCCGTTGTCGCGGTGAAGGAAGCAAGGCCAGGGGCTTTGCCCCTGGACCCCACCAGGGGTCCGAGACCCCTGGACCCTCAACCATAAGCGCCTTCGGCCAAGGGGGGGGCGTCGAGGCCTTCATGAAGGC
>JANXSA010000444.1 GCA_025352915.1 Rhodospirillales bacterium
TATAGCGGTCAACAGCTTCGCCCGGAAAACCGCAGGAAACCTGTGCTTTTTCTGGCCAGTCGAACGAACAGAGAACCTACTTGGTGAGGAAATTGGCGGAGAGGGTGGGATTCGAACCCACGGTACGCTTGCACGTACAACGGTTTTCGAGACCGTCACAATCGGCCACTCTGTCACCTCTCCGGGCCAAGCGGCGAGGCGCCCTTATAGGGAGGCCGGCCAGCCGCCGCAATGGGGCTTTTAGGCGCCTTTCTTGCGGTCGCCGTTGCGGCGCAGGAGGAATTCTCGGCCGACCTTGACCATTGGCTGGCCGTCATATTCGACGATGTCGGCCGTCGCGTAGGTTTCGCTCCAGGTGTCCGGGATGAAGCTGCCGGTGCCGACGACATCGATCGGGGCGCGGCAATCGGCCATCACGCGGCATTTGTCGACGCCGAAGCCGGACGAGGCGACGATGCGCACGGCGGGGAAGCCGGCCTGATTCAGCGCCTCGCGCATGCGCCAGACCGCGGCCGCGGAGACGCCGGTGCCGACGAGGTAGCGCAACTCGGTGTCGCTGCGGTAACGGCGGATGGCGCCGGGGGCATGGTGTTCCAATACGGCATAGCTTTCGGCGGGGTCGAGGCCTTCGAGGAAGCGGCCGCCATGGGTGTCGAGCCGCAATTGGAGTTTCCCCGCCGCGGCCAACGCCGGAAAACGTTGGCAGACGGCGAGGCCGTCGGTGATTTCGCGGCCGTAGTAGTCGACCAGGACGGTGAGGGTTTCCTGCGGGAAGGCCTCGTGGAACATTTCGGCGGCGCGCACGGTGCTGCCGGCATAGCCGATCAGGGCGTGCGGCATGGTGCCGGCCCCGGCGATATTGCCGAACCAGTGGGCGGTGAAGTCGTTGGCGTTGGCGACGAAGCCCGTGGCACCCTCGGCCTGGGCGGCGCGGCTGCCGACCGAAGCGGCGTAGGCCATCATCTGTTGCATTTCGGCGCCGGCGCAGTGGCGGGCTTCCATTGCCAGGAAGGCGACGTTGGGCAGGGCGAGGGCCATCTGGTAGGCGTTGTGGGCGGCGACACAGGCGGCGCCGAGTTTTTGCAGCAGGATGGTCTCCAGGTCGGCGAGCTCGGCAAAGCTTCCGCTGATGTAGACCAGGGGCTCGCCGGCGCCGGTCCAGGTGCCCTCCTTGTGGGTGACCTCGATATCGAAGGTGCAGGCGCGGGTGGCGGCGACCTCGGCCAGCCAGTCCAGCATCAGGCGGGGGGCGGAGATCACGGGGCGGCGCAGGAACATCGCATAGGTCACCCGCTTGTCGCCGAAGCGCTGGACGATAGTGCGGGTGCGGTTGAAGTAGACGTCGGTGCGGCCGGCGATTTCCGCGCCGAGGTCAGTACGGGTGGAGTCCATCTCTGGCATTCCTCAGGAAAGAATCTTCTTTTTTGTGAACAAAAAAGAAGCAAAAAAAACTTCATCCACTCGCGCGCGATCAGCACCGTGCCCCACAAGCCAGACTAACGGATAAAGTTTTTTTGCTTCTTTTTGTTCACAAAAAGAAGTTTCTTTCTTTGCCACCTTACTGGGCCGCCAACGGCTGTGCGACCGGCAGCGCGCGACGTTCCTTGAGCTCCTCGGACAGCAGGAATGCAAGTTCAAGCGACTGGCTGGCATTGAGGCGGGGATCGCAGAAGGTTTCGTAGCGGTCGCCGAGGTCGGCAGCGGTGAGTTGGTGGGCGCCGCCGATGCATTCGGTGACCTCGCGGCCGGTCATTTCGACATGCACGCCGCCGGCCCAGGTTCCTTCGGCGGCGTGAACATCGAAGAAGCCACGGACTTCGGCCAGAATGGATTCGAAGTTGCGGGTCTTGACCTTGTCTGCGGTCGAGATGGTGTTGCCGTGCATCGGGTCACACAGCCAGACGACTTTGCGGCCGGCGCGCTGCACGGCGCGCAGCAGCGGGGGCAGCAGGGCTTCGACCTTCTCGGCGCCCATGCGGCTGATCAGGGTGAGGCGGCCGGGTTCGTTGGCCGGGTTCAGGGTGTCGATCAGTGTCATCAGGTCGTCCACCGTGGTGGTGG
>JANXSA010000487.1 GCA_025352915.1 Rhodospirillales bacterium
GGCCGGTGTCGACGAAGACGCAGGTCAGCTGGTCTCCGATCGCCTCATGGATCAGCACCGCCGCCACCGACGAATCCACCCCGCCTGACAACCCGCAAATCACCCGCCCAGACCCCACCTGCGCCCGGATCTTGGCAATCTGCGTGTCCCGATACCCCGCCATCGTCCACGTCCCGGAACACCCGGCCACCTTCAGCACGAAATTCGCCAGCAACCGCGCCCCATGCGGCGTATGCACCACCTCGGGATGGAACATCAGCCCATAAAACCGCCTGGCATCATCGGCAAAGGCCGCAAACGGCGCCCCCTCGCTCGTCCCCACTGGCCGGAACCCCGGCGGCAGCCGCGTCACCCGGTCGCCATGGCTCATCCAGACCTGCTCGCGCGCGCCGGCCGCCCAAACCCCATGGAACAGCGCGCAATCCTCCGTCACATCCACAAACGCCCGGCCAAACTCCCGATGATCCGAACTCTCCACCACCCCGCCCAACTGCGCGCACATCGTCATCTGCCCATAGCAGATGCCCAAAACCGGCACCCCGCACTCAAAAACCATCTGCGGCGCCCGCGGCGAGTCCCCATCCGGCACACTCCCCGGCCCACCCGAAAGAATAATCGCCCGCGGATTATACCCCGCAATCCGCTCCGCCGAGGCGCTATAGGGCCAGATCTCGCAATACACCCCCGCCTCGCGCAACCGCCGCGCGATCAACTGCGTCACCTGGCTCCCAAAATCGAGGATCAGGATTCTGTCGGTGGTCTCGGTCATGCGGGAAGCACCTGCTGTTGCCAGTTGGGGAAATTACCGGTGCGAGCCCTTGCACCACGACCGCCGCCGCACCGCAAGCCCCGCCTCAACTCGTGGACCGCAAGGTCCCGCTCAACTCGTCGTCTGCGTCGCCTGTTCCAGCTTCTCCAGCGGCGACCAGACATACGCCGTCTGCGACACCGCCTGCCCCCCAACCTCCACCAGCGCCTCCGCCGCGGGCTTGCCCCCCAGCCGCGCATAAAACCACCGGCTCGGGTTATCCCGCAGCACCCACAAAAACGCGCTGTCGCACCCAATCGCCGCCAAATGTCCCGCCGCCGCCCGCATCAGCCGCCGCCCAATCCCGCGGTCGCGCCAGTCATCCAGCACATACAACGTCTCAATCTCGCCCTGCGCCAAACTCTCGGCCGGCGCCCGCGCCGGCCCACTCGTCGCAAACCCAACCACCCGCGCCGGCCCGCCCTCCGGCCCCAAATCCAGCCCCGACACGGTGGCGACATGCACCCCCATCCCCGCCCGGATCGCCCGCTCGTAATGCCCCGCCTGCCGCGGCACCGACAGCCGCGCCAGATAAGCATCCGGCAAAATCCCCGGATAAGCACTGCGCCACGCCGCCACATGCACCGCCGCAATCGGCACCGCATCGGAAATCCGTGCGCGCCGAATGGTGATCACGCCGCCCGTTCCAGCACCGCGGTGAAAAACCCGTCCGTCCCATGCCTAAGCGGCGTCAGCGACAAAAAATCTCCCTCCCCCGGCACATCTGCCTCACCAGGCCATACCCGCGCCAGCGGCACCACCGAAAAATCCGTATGCGCCGCCAAAAACCCCGCCACCTGCGCCTCGTTCTCTTCCACCAAAATCGAGCACGTCGCGTAAACCAGCCGCCCACCCTTGCGAACCAGCCCCGAAGCCCGCTCCAGAATCGCCGCCTGCTTCACCACCAGCTCCCGCAAATCCCGCTCCACCAGCCGCAACCGAGCATCCGGATTCCGCCGCCAGGTCCCCGTCCCGGTACACGGCGCATCCACCAGCACCCGGTCAAAACTCCCCGCCCGCCGCTTCGCCCACTTATCCCCGCTCTCAATCAGGTGCTGCTCCACATTATGCACCCCCGCCCGCCGCAGCCGCCGCACCGCCCCCTCCAACCTTGGCGCCGACACATCACACGCAACAATCGCCCCCTTGTTCGCCATCGTCATCGCCAGCGCCAGCGTCTTCCCCCCCGCCCCAGCGCACCAATCCGCCACCCGCATCCCCGGCGCGGCACCCACCATCAGCGCCACCAACTGGCTGCCCTCGTCCTGGATCTCCACCAGCCCCGACTGGAACGCCGGCCCAGACGTCACCAGCCGACGCCCCTCAACCCGCAACCCCCACGGCGACAACCCCGTCACCTCCGCCACAATCCCCTCGGACAACAGCGCCGCCACCGCCTCCTCCCGCGTCCCCTTCAGCAGATTAACCCGCAAATCCAGCGGCGCCGGCTCGCTCAGCGCCGCCATCTCCGCCTCCACCGCCGCGCCAAACCGCGCCCGCAGCAACGGCACCACCCAATCCGGCACCTCCAGCGCCACCCCCTCCGGCATCTCCAGATGCACCAGTCCCTGCCCCTCCAGCCGCTTCAACCCCGCCGCCTCGCCCGCCGACAAATGCGTCGGCCCGAACTGTCCGCCGGCAAACGACTGCTTCACCCCATCCAGCGTCCACCCCTCCAACAACAAACTCGCCGCCACCAACAACCGCGGCGTCCCCTCCGCCCCAATCCGCGCCAACCACCACCCCAGCCGCCGCCTGGCCCGCATCACCCCCCAAACCCGATCCGATACCGAACGCCGATCCCCCGATCCAATAAACCGCCGATCCCGAAAAAACCCG
>JANXSA010000545.1 GCA_025352915.1 Rhodospirillales bacterium
TCGACGCCGCCATCGCGCCGACACTGCTGCCGCTCCTGGTTGCCGACCTGCGCGCCCTCGGCTGCGACTTCCGCGCCGGCCCGCGCGCCCGCGCCATCCTCCCCGACCTGCCGCCGACTGAAAAAGGCGACTTCGACCGCGAATGGCTCGACGCCATCCTGACCGTCGCCGTGGTCGACAACCTCGACGGCGCGCTCACCCACATCCACCACCACGGCAGCTCGCACACCGACGCCATCGTCACCGAAGACGCCGGCGCCGCCGCGAAGTTCCTCAACAGCGTCGATTCCGCCGTGGCGATGTGGAACGTCTCCACCCAGTTCTGCGACGGCGGCGAATTCGGCTTTGGCGCCGAACTCGGCATCGCCACCGGCCGCATGCACGCCCGCGGCCCGATCGGCCTGGAGCAGCTGACCACCTTCCGCTACCTGGTCCGCGGCACCGGGCAGATCCGGCCCTGAGTCATGACCCACCCAAATGGGGCGACCGCCGCCGGGTCCGCATCGGCCTGCTCGGCGGTTCGTTCAACCCCGCCCATGCCGGCCACCTGCACGTCGCCCGCATCGCGCGCCGCCGCCTGCGCCTGCACCAGGTCTGGCTGATGGTCTCCCCAGGCAACCCGCTGAAGCCCGCGCACGGCATGGCCGCCCCCGCCGCCCGCCTCGCCTCGGCGCGCCGCATCGCCGACGGAAAGCGCATCGTCGCCACGGACATCGAAACCCGCTTGGGTACCCGTTACACCGTGGACACGCTGCAAACCCTGGCCCGGCGCTTCCCCCGCGCCCGCTTCGTCTGGCTGATGGGTGCCGACAACCTGGTGCAACTGCCGCGCTGGCGAAGCTGGCGCGCCATCGCCGCCCAGGTCGCATTTGCCGTCCTGCCCCGCCCTACCTACAATCACCGCGCGCTCGCCAGCCATGCCGCCCACCGCCTGGCCGCGCACCGCCTGCCGGTCCATGCCGCCGCGACACTGGCCGGGCTGTCGGCCCCACGCTGGGTATTCCTGCCGACGGCGCAAAACGCCACCTCGGCAACTGCTATCCGCCTCAATCGGAGTTCATGACCATCGCCCGCAAGCCGCCTGCCCCCCCCGCCACGCCCCCTACTGGTCCATCGGCCGCCGCCCCGCGCAAACGCGCCAGCCCCCGCACGACCGCCACGGCCACCATCTCGCTCCCCGCGATTTCCACCCCCCCGGGCACCGCGCGCAAGAAAGCCGCCGCCGCCGGACCCGCCAAAGCCCGCCGCGCCAAGCCGGTGGTGAAGACCGACTCCGCCCGCCTGGACCAGCTGCAAGCGGTGATCCTCGCCAGCCTGGACGACGACAAGGCCGAGAACGTGATCGCCCTCGACTTGCAAGGCCGCGCCTCCTTCGCCGACCGCATGGTCGTCGCCACCGGCATCGCCGACCGGCAAATCTCCGCCATGGCGATCCACCTGGAGCAAAAACTCGCCGAAGTCGGCCTCAAGCGGATCAAGATCGAGGGTGCCTCGGGCTCCGACTGGGTCCTGATCGACGCCGGCGACATCATCATCCACCTGTTCAAGGCCGAGGCCCGCGCCCTCTACGGCATCGAGCGCATGTGGGGCGCCGACCTGGACGAAACGCCCCCCGAGGCGCCGCCAGTGACCGAAGAGCCAGAACCTGGCTGATTGGCTGCTGCTGGCGGTCGGCCGCATCGGCACCACGCCCGAAGCGGCGCTGGTCGCCCGCTACGCCGCCCGCCTGCGCCCGGCGCTGCGCATCGTCGAGGTCGCCGACGGCCGCGGCGCCCCCATCGAGATCATGCGCCGCGAAGCCGAAGCCCTGCGCGCCCGCATCCCGCAAGCCGCCCTGACCGTCGCCCTGGACCGCACCGGCCAGGCACCGGACTCCGCCGGCCTCGCCCGCCTCCTGGCGCAATGGACCGCCACCGGCCGAACCCCCTGCTTCCTCATCGGCGGCGCCGAGGGGCTGGACCCCACGCTGGTCGCCCAAGCCGCCCACCGCCTCTCCCTCGGCCCCCTGGTCTGGCCCCACCTGCTCGCCCGCGCCATGCTCGCCGAACAGCTTTTCCGCGCCCAATCGATCCTGGCCAACCACCCCTACCACCGCGGCGCCCGCGAGTCGTAACCCCGAGTCCCAGATGAATATCTTTCAGATTCATCGCAATCGCCGTATATCCTCCGAATCGAACGACTCGGCCTCGGGAATTCCCTCATGCGCCCACCCGTGATGCTCGTGATCCTCGATGGCTGGGGCTGGCGCGAAGACCGCGCCGACAACGCCGTCCTCCAGGCAAACACGCCGAATTTCAACGCCTTGTGGCAATCCTGCCCGCACGCCTTCCTGCGCACCTCCGGCCTCGACGTCGGCCTCCCGGACGGTCAGATGGGCAATTCCGAAGTCGGCCACCTCAATCTCGGCGCCGGCCGCGTCGTCATGCAGGACCTCCCGCGCATCAACCTCGCCTGCCAGGACGGCTCGCTCGCCACCCTCCCGGCCCTCCTCGACCTGATCGCCGCCCTGAAAACCACCGGCGGCACCTGCCACCTCCTAGGCCTCGCCTCCGAAGGCGGCGTCCACTCCCACCTCGACCACACCATCGCCCTCGCCCGAATCCTGGCCGCCCACGAGATCCCCATCGCCATCCACGCCTGGCTCGACGGCCGCGACACCCCGCCGCAATCCGCCCAATCCGACCTCGCAAAACTCGCAGCCAGCCTCCCCCCCAGCGCCCGCATCGCCACCATCACCGGCCGCTACTTCGCCATGGACCGCGACAACCGCTGGGACCGCGTCTCCCGCGCCTACCTTGCCATGGCCGAAGCCGACGCCGACGCCATCGCCACCCCCGCCGAAGCCATCGACCGCGCTTATGCCGCCGGCAAAACCGACGAATTCGTCGAACCGGCAGTCATCGCCGACTACCAAGGCATGCGCGACGGCGACGCCCTGCTCTGCGCCAATTTCCGCGCCGACCGCGTCCGCGAAATCTTCGCAGCCCTCCTCGACCCCGCCTTCACCGGCTTCCCCCGCCCGCGCGCCATCACCTTCGCCGCCGCCGCCGGCATGACCCGCTACAGCGACGCCCTCGCCCCCCTGATGACCGCCCTCTTCGCCCCCCAGACCATGGACCACCTCCTCGGCCAGGTCGTAGCGGCGGCCGGCCTTAAGCAAATCCGCCTCGCCGAGACCGAAAAATACCCCCACGTCACCTACTTCTTCAACGGCGGCATCGAAACCCCGAACCCCGGCGAAGACCGCGTAATGGTCCCCTCGCCCAAGGTCGCCACCTACGACCTACAGCCCGAAATGTCCGCCCCCGAACTCACCAGCGCCGCCATCCGCGCCATCGAAACCGGCCAATACGCCCTGCTGATCCTCAACTTCGCCAACGCCGACATGGTCGGCCACACCGGCAGCTTGCCCGCCGCCATCCGCGCCGTCGAAGCCGTCGACACCGGCCTCGGCCGCCTCCGGGCCGCCATCGCCGCCCAGCACGGCTGGCTCCTGGTCACCGCCGACCACGGCAACGCCGAACTGATGCGCGACCCCATCACCGGCGCGCCCCACACCGCCCACACCACCAACCCCGTTCCCGTCCTCCTCTTCGGCCCCACCAACCGCCCAATACAAACCGGCCGCCTCGCCGACATCGCCCCCACCCTGCTCGACCTACTCGGCCTCCCAGCCCCCGCCGAGATGACCGGCCGCTCCCTCCTGGCCACCACGTGATCCACCGGGCGCTCCTCATCGCGCTCCTCCTCGCCGCCCCCGCCGCGGCCCAACCGACACGCGTCGAACTCCGCGAAGCCGAACAATCCCGCCGCGAAGAACTCGCCGCCCAACGCGAAGCAGCCCTTCGCGCCACCGCCGCCCGCGCCGACGCCCAAAAACTCGCCGCCCAACAAACCCAGATCCTCGCCCGCCTGCGCGACGCCGAACACGCCACCAGCGCCGCCGCCACCCGCATCGAAGCCCTCGCCGAACGCCGCCGCATGGCGGAAACCCGCCTCGCCGTCCGCGCCGCCGACATCACCCCCCTCCTGCCGGTCCTCGAACGCCTCGCCCTGTTCCCTGCCGAAACCCTCCTCGCCATCCCCGTCCCGCCGGAACAGGCCGTCCGCGGCGCCCTCGTCCTCGGCGGCCTGGTGCGCACCCTGGAATACGAGGCTCGAGCCCTGCGCGCCGAACAGGCCGAAATCGCCCGCCTCCAGGCCGAGATGGACGCCGCCTTCCCCCGCCTCGCCGAGGCCCAAGCAGCCCAAGCCCACGCCGCCGAAGCCCTGGACGAACAACTCCGCATCACCCGCGCCGAAGGCCGCGCCGCCGAGGACGAAGCCAGCCGCGCCGCCCGCCGCGCCGCCGCCGAAGCCGCCCGCGCCGAAGGCCTCAAGGCCGCCATCGCCCAGATCGAGGCCGAACACCGCGCCGCCGAAGCCCAGGCCCGCCGCGAAGAACAGGAAGCCGCCCGCCGCCGCCAGGCCTCCGCCGCCGCCGCCGCCCGCGCCCGCCAGGCCGAACTCGCCGCCCCCGCCGGACCCGGCATCACCGTGCCCGCCGCCAGCGACTCACCCCCCTTGGCCGCCCCCGTCTCCGGCACCCTGGTGCGCGGCTTCGGCGACCCCACCGATAGCGGCCCCTCCACCGGCCTGTCCTACCACGCCGCGCCCCGCGCCCGCGTCTTCGCCCCCTGCGGCGGCCGCGTCGTCTTCGCCGGCCCGTTCCGCAGCTTCGGCCAACTGGTCATCGTCGATTGCGGCGGCGGCTACCACTTCGTCCTGGCAGGCTTCGAACGCATCGACCTCGCCGTCGGCCAACGCGTCACCGCCGGCACCCCCGTCGGCGTCATGCCCGGCTGGGACCCGCGCACCGGCGGCGGCCGCCCGGCGCTCTACGTCGAACTCCGCCGGTCGGGACAGGCGGTCAACCCCGCCCCGTTCCTGCGCGGGCGGAGCTGACGCGCGTGGAAGCCAAGGGGCAGCAGGAATCTTCTTTTTGTGAACAAAAAGAAGCAAAAAAACCTTGTCCTGAGCGAAGCGAAGGATCCACGCTTCCTCCTTCTTTATCCACAAGAA
>JANXSA010000563.1 GCA_025352915.1 Rhodospirillales bacterium
CGCGCTCGGGACGGGGCGAGGTGGCGCTGCCGTTGTTGTCCGACCCGGTGCTGCGTGATGCGGCCGGGCGGGTGGATGCGGCGCTGGCGCTGGCGGCGGATGATGTGGCGCTGGGGGTGACGCATATCGTCTCCGGCACCGAGCTGGCGACGCAGACGGCGGTGCACCTGGATCTGCTGGCGGCGCTGGGGGTGGATCAGGGGCAGCGGGTGCTGGTGCATCTGCCGGCGCCCCAGGAAGCGGGGGTCGAGGAGGGTGAGCGGCGGTTGCAGGGGCAGTCGGTGCGGACGCTGCGGGCGGACGGGTTCACCGCGGCGGGGCTGCGGGCCTGGTTCGCCAAGATGGCGCGGCAGAAGAAGCCGCGCGCCCGCATCGAGGACATGCTGGCGGAGAACCGGCGGGTGCTGGCGAGCACGCCATTTGCCGAGGTGAGTCACCTGCTGCCGGAGGTCGACGAGGTGCGGTGGCTGGCGGTGCGCGAGGGGATCGACCTGGTGGTCGAGGCGCGGCCAGAGCGGGAGTAGTTGCGGGATCAGTTGCGGGAATAGCAGCGGGCCTTGCGGGGCGTGGCGGCAGGTTCCATGTTCATGGTCGTTCCTTTTCGGCCGGACCACGGATGATCCACTACAATTTGCGCTGCGAAGACGGCCATGCGTTCGACAGCTGGTTCAACAGTTCGGCCAGCTTCGACAAGCAGGCGAAGCGCGGGCTGTTGGAATGCCCGCATTGCGGCAGCGCCCAGGTGGAGCGGGCGCTGATGACGCCGTCGGTGCCGCGCAAGGGGCGGATCACCGCCGAGCCGCCGGTGCCGGCCACGGCGGAAACCCCCGCCGTGGTCGCAGAGCACGTGCCGGCGCATATTCGCGCCATGCTGCAAAAGCTGCGGGCCGAGGTGGAGAAGAATTGCGACTATGTCGGGCCGGGCTTTGCCGACGAGGCGCGGCGCATCGCCAAGGGCGAGACCGACGCGCGGGGCATCTATGGCGAGACCACGCCGGAGGAGGCCGAGGCGCTGGCGGATGAGGGGATCGAGGTGTCCAGCATCCCATGGGTGCCGCGCGCCGATGGCTAGCGGCGGGGCGGGCGCCTTAATGTTTCATTTCGCAAAACATTTTCGTGACTCGAGCCCTGGATGGCATTTCCCAGGTTGCGGAACAACATGACCGCGCTTTAACGTGCCGCATCATATGCGCATATTTGGGTCTGCTCGGCTGATTCACAGCCGCAACGACCGGAACGGAGCCACGTTGGTGCAGTTGCAGGTATTTGGCCCGGGTCGTGCCTACGGCGAACAGGCGCCGTCGTCCGACAATCTTCCCGGTGCCACGCATGGTGACACTCGTGACGGCGGTCCGACGGTTCCGGTGCGGCCGCTGGCAGGGTGGCGCGCGGTTGCCAAGCGGGCGGAGGACCTGGTGCTGGCAAGCCTGCTGCTGATGCTGTTGTCGCCGATGATGCTGGTGGCGGCGGTGCTGGTGGCGTCTACCAGCAGCGGGCCGGTGATGCTGCGCCAGCGCCGCTTCGGCTTTGGCGACGTGCCGTTCATGATCTTCAAGTTCCGCACGATGTATGACGACAAGGGCGACCGCACCGGTGCGCGCGCGACGGTGCCGGGTGACCAGCGGGTGACGCGGGTGGGGCGGTTCCTGCGCGCGTCGAGCATCGACGAACTGCCGCAGTTGTTCAACGTGCTGAAGGGCGAAATGTCGCTGGTGGGGCCACGGCCGCATCCGGTGGAAATGCGGGTGCTGGGCGTGTACTATTATGACGCGGTGCCGGGCTATCGCGATCGGCATCGGATGAAGCCGGGGATCACCGGGCTGGCGCAGGTCAACGGCTATCGCGGGCTGGTGGATACGCTGGAGAAGGCCGAAGGCCGGCTGGCGTGGGATTTGGCGTATGTTGAGCGATGGTCGCTGGGCATGGATATGCGCATCCTCGGCCGGACCTTGGTCAAGGGTTTCTTCGGTCCTGGGGCGTTCTGAGGGGGCACGAAGATGGCGGCATGGGCGATGAGGGGCTGCGGATGAAGGTGGTGATCCTGGCTGGCGGATCGGGCACGCGCGCCTATCCCTATACCGAGTACCTGCCGAAGCCGATGATGCCGGTTGGTGGCAAGCCGGTGTTGCTGCGGGTGATGGAGATCTATGCGCGCCAGGGGATCACCGATTTCGTGATTTCCGTCGGCTATCGCAAGGAAGTGATCATCGACTACTTCGAGAACCGCAACCTCGGCTGGAATGTTGAGATCGTCGATACCGGGGCGGCGACCGACACCGGGGGGCGGATTTTCAATTGCCGGCATCTGCTGGGCGAGACCTTCATGGCGACTTATGCCGACGGGTTGTCGGACGTGCCACTGGATGAATTGCTGGCGTTTCATCGCCGGTCCGGGGCGTTGGGCACCATTACCTGTGTGCCGCTGCGTTCGCAGTACGGCACGGTGACGTCGGATGCCAGCGGGAAGATCGTGCAATTCCGCGAAAAGCCGGTGCTGGCGGATTACTGGATCAATGCCGGGTTTTTCGTGATGGAGCCGGGGATTTTCCAGTCCTGGCATGGCGACAACCTGGAACGCGACGTGTTTCCGGCGCTGCTGCCGGGCGGGCACATGGCGGCGTACCGGCATGACGGGTTTTTCAAGTCGATGGACACCTATAAAGACCAGCAGGAGATCGAAGCCTTGTTCACCGACGGTGCCTTGCCCTGGCTGCGCCAGCCCGCGCTCGCGGTCTGACCGATGCCAGCGGAGTCCCCCTCGCCGGGTTTTTGGCGCGGCAAGCGCGTTTTCGTCACCGGCTGTTCCGGCTTTCTCGGCTCCTGGACGATCAAGGAGTTGCACCGCCTGGGGGCGACGACGATCGGCCTGGTGCGCGATCGCGGGCGCTTTGTCACCACCCCGGACGATCCCGACATCATGCCGCATTTCGTGGTCCATGGCGCGCTGGAGGACTACGAGGTGATCCTGCGCGGGATCAACGAGCACGAGGCGGACACGGTTTTGCATTTGGGCGCGCAGCCGATCGTCGGCACCGCGCTGCGCAATCCGCGTTCGACCTTCGAGGCGAATATCCGCGGCACCTGGAATGTGCTCGAAGCGTGCCGCGAGACTGGCAAGCTGGTCAAGCGGATCGTCGTGGCCTCGTCCGACAAAGCCTATGGCCAGGCGGACCAGCTGCCGTATGACGAGTCGATGCCGCTGAACGGGCGGCACCCTTATGACGCCTCGAAAAGCTGCACCGATATCATCGCGCAGACCTATCACCACACCTACCGGCTGCCGGTCTGTGTCACTCGGGCGGGTAATTTCTATGGCGGGCGCGACCTGAACTTCAACCGCATCGTGCCCGGCACTATCCGCTGGGCGCTCGGCGGCGAGCGGCCGGTGCTGCGCAGCGATGGCACGATGATCCGCGACTATATCTATGTGCGCGACGTGGTCGGGGCCTATCTCCAACTGGCGGAGTGCATGGACGACCCGGCAATCCACGGCCACGCCTTCAACTTCTCGACCGAGCAGCCGATGTCGGTGGTCGATCTGGTGCGGCGCATCCTGGCGGCGTCCGGGCGGGCGGACCTGGAGCCGATCATCCTGGGCGAGGCGACCAACGAAATTCCCGAACAGCACCTGGCGGCGGGCAAGGCGCGGCGGATGCTGGGCTGGCAGCCGGGATGGTCGTTGGAGGCGGCGCTGGAGGAGACGGTGGGGTGGTATCGCGGGTGGTTGGGCGCGCCGGCGGGGTAGTAGGCAAGGGGAAGTCTT